>DASPZT010000065.1:0-9384 GCA_035636135.1 Candidatus Limnocylindria bacterium
TGGACGGGTGGACCCCGAGCACCTCATCTGGGCCTATCAGAGCCATGTCACCGCCATCTACCAGTACCTGTACAGTCGCGTCGGCAACCGGGCTGACGCGGAGGACCTGACGTCGGCCGTGTTTATGAAGGCCATCGGCAGCATGCGCAGCGACGTCTCGACCGCCGAGCTGCGCGCCTGGCTGTACCGGGTGGCCCAGACCACCCTGGCCGACCACTGGCGAGAGTTCTATGCGGAGGCGACCCGGGAGCTGGAGGACGACATCCAGCGGGAGGGCCAGGCGCCCGAGAACCATGAGGCGGTCGGGCGGGTCGAAACCCTCCTGTCGACGCTGCCGGAGAACTACCGGCGGGTGCTGGAACTCCGGTTCCTGCGCGGCTACTCGATTCGCGAAACAGCCCGGGAGCTCGGGCTCTCGGAATCAAACGTGAAGGTCCTCCAGTTCCGGGCGCTGAACCGCGCCGGGCGGGACCGAAAGGGCACCAACTGATGGAAGACGATCCCGAACAGCTGGACCAGTATGTCGAGGACCTGCTGGCCGATCGCCGGCCGGAGCGAACCCCCCTCGAAAACGACGACGCGCTCGAGGCCCGCCGGGTGGCCGCCATGCTCCGGGCTGCCCGCCCAGGAGCGACCCTGCCGTCGCGCGAGTTTGGCGATCGGGTCCAGCAGGCGATCGCCGACGCCGTGCACGCGCACGGTGTCCCGGCGGTCGACAGGCGGCCCAGCCGGCGGTCGCTGCTCCTGACCGCCGCCGGCGGTCTAGCCGCTGGGATCCTGGCCACCCTTGGCATCGAGCGCGTCACCGCCCGGCCAGGGTCGACCGCTCCGCTGGTCCCTGACCTGGGCAGCTGGCAGCCGCTGATGGCGCTGGCCAGCCTGCCCGAGGAGACGCCGGTCCGGTTCAGTCACGGGCCGCTGGAGGGCTACGTCATCCGCAATGGACGCACGGTCCGCGCCCTTTCCGCACTCTGCACCCACATGCCCTGCGTGCTCAACTGGAGCAGCATGCGCACCCAGTTCGAGTGCCCATGCCATGGCGCCACCTTCAACCAGAGCGGTGCGGCAACCGGCGCCTACGAGATGGCTAACCTGCCCCCGCTGCCGCCCATCCATGTGCGGATCCAGCAGGACCAGGTCGAAATCTTCAGCGTCTAAGGGGCACCCTGCCCTGACCCCCCTGAGGGGGAGGGGCAACAATTGATACATCCGATAACGTAGGCGGCATGGCGCGGTTCAAAGTCGGCGTCCAACTCCATCCGCAGCACACCACTGTCGACCAGATCCGGCAGGCGTGGCAGACATTCGACCAGCTGGGTGTGGACAGCATCTGGACGTGGGATCACTTCTTCCCGCTGTCCGGTGATCCCAAGGGCCGGCACTTCGAGGGCCTGACCCTGCTGCCCGTGATGGCGGTGGATACCCAGCACGCCCAGTTCGGGGTGATGGTCACCTGCAACAGCTATCGCAACCCGGACCTGCTGGCGGATATGGCCCGCACCGTCGATCACCTGGGCAACGGCCGCTTCATCCTGGGGATTGGCTCCGGCTGGTATGAGCGCGACTACCGCGAGTACGGGTACGAATTCGGGACCGTTGGCAGCCGGCTGCGCGACCTGGGCCAGGCGCTGCCGCGGATCAAGGCTCGGTTGAAGAAGCTCAACCCGCCGCCCAAGGGCAAGCTGCCCATCTTGATCGGGGGCGCCGGCGTCAAGGTCACCCTCCGCCTGGTCGCGGAGTATGCCGACATGTGGAATTCCTTCGGCCCGCCGGCCAACTACCAGCGGCTGAACGGCGTCCTCAACGAGTGGTGCCGGAAGATGGGACGCGACCCGGCGACCATCGAGCGAACGGTCAGCGTCACTGGGGGCATAGGCATTGATGACCCAGATGCCTACCTGCGGGCCGGGGCCCAGCACCTGATCGTCGAGCTGGATCCCCCCTATCCCACCAAAGGGATCGAACGCCTGCTGGCCGAGGCCCGCCAGCCGGCCGCCAGCAAGAAAGGCTAGCGCCACCGGTTGCTCAGGCGTGGCCATCCAGCCGGTGGCGGCCGAGGCGGCGGCGCCCGCCTTCCGGCCTCAGAAGCCCTCCCGGCCGGACGAGGTCGGACTGTCCACCAACCGGCTGGCCGACGTGCTCCTCAAGCACCTGTATTTCAAATCGCCCATGTCCGGCCTGGAGTGGGCTGCCGCCATCCACCTGCCCTACGTCGTGCTGGCCTCCGCGGTTCAGAACCTGATCGAGCAGAACCTGTGCCAGAAGCTGGGCCGGATGGCCAGCACCGCCACCGGCCAGGATTTCGGGGAGGCGATGGGCTACCAGCTCAGCGAGCAGGGACGGGCCCGGGCTCGGGAGCTCCTGGAGCGTGACCACTACGTCGGCCCGGCCCCGGTCCGGTTCGCCGCCTACGAGACCTCCATTCGCGAACAGGCGGTGGACATCGATGTCAACCGGAGCCGGCTGACCTCCGCCCTCTCCCACCTGGTCCTGAGTGAGGACCTGCTGGCCGAGCTGGGGCCGCCCATTGCGTCGCGAGCCCCAATGTTCCTTTACGGAGCCCCGGGCAATGGCAAGACCAGCATCGCGGAGGCCTGCGCCGGCCTGCTGGGCGACCGCATCTTCATCCCCTATGCCGTGGATGTCGAGGGCCAGACCGTGCGCATCTTCGACCCCTTGCATCACCAGGCCGCCGCCGAGGACCCGGCTGCCGACCAGCGCTGGGTTCCGGTCGAGCGCCCATTCGTGAAAGTGGGCGGCGAACTCACCCCCGCCATGCTGGGGGCGACCTTCGACCCGCTGCTCCGGTTCTATGAGGCGCCCATCCATCTCAAGGCCAACGGGGGGATCTTCCTGCTCGACGACTTCGGGCGCCAGGATGCCTCACCCCGGGCGCTCCTCAACCGGCTGATCGTGTCCCTGGAGCGGCGGGTCGATTTTCTGAACCTGGCCAGTGCGGGCAAGACGGTGGCGGTCCCGTTCGAGGCGATGGTGGTGTTCTCCACCAACCTCGATCCGGCCTCGCTGGTGGACGAGGCCTTCCTGCGGCGAGTCCGCTACAAGGTCTTCGTGCCGGACCCCACCGAGCCAGAGTTTCGGCGCATCTTCGAGCGGGCCTGTATCGAGCTGGCGGTTCCCTTCGACGAGAAGGGATACGGCGACCTGCTCGATCGCTACTACAAGAAGATAAAGCGCCCGCTGCGCGGCTGCCAGCCGCACGACCTCCTCCAGGCGCTGACAGAACACGCGCTCTTTCAGGAGCGGCCGCCCCGGCTGGAACCCGACCTGATCGACATGGCCTGCGACTCGTACTTCGTCCGTCTCAACCCCTAGCCCGAATCCAGGTCGTCGGAAAACGGAGAAGAGGGCCCCGGCTTCGGAGGCCGGGGCCCTCTCGCCTACACTTGAGTTCCATGGTTCGCACCACGCTGGTGGGCAATTACCCACGTGTTAGCGACCGGTCGCTGCCGGTCAATCTGAGGCAAATGCTGCACCAGCACGACCGCGGCGAGATCAAGGATTTCGAACTGGAGCGCGCGTACCAGGCCACCATTGCCCGGGTGGTGAAGGAACAGGAAGAGGCCGGCATCGACCTGCTCACCGACGGCCAGATCCGCTGGGATGACCTGCTCACGCCCCTGACCCGCCAGTTGGAGGGCGCCCATGCCGGCGGTCTGCTGCGCTGGTTCGACAACAACGTCTACTACCGCCACCCAGTGATCGAGGGGCCGCTGCGCTGGCGCGGTCCGGCCACCGTGGCGGACTACCGCGTGGCAGCCGCCGCCACCACGCGGCCGGTGAAGGCTGTGCTCCCGGGACCGATTACCTACGCCTCGCTGGCTGAGGATCGCTTCTATCGAGACTTCGACCGCCTGGCGCTGGCCGTGGCCGGCGGGCTCCACGAAGAAGCCCAGGCGCTGGCGGCGGCCGGCGCGCCCTGGATCCAGATCGACGAACCCGCGTTGGGCGGACGCCCGGGCTCGGTCGAGCTGGCCCGGACCTGCCTGGAGACCATCACCAAAGGCGTGAAGACGAAGTTCGCGTTGGCCACGTACTTCAAGCCGATCGACGCCATCTATCCAGCGCTCCGGACGTTCCCGGTCGACGCCCTGCAGATCGATGTGGTGGACCGGCCGGACCAGCTCGATCTGGTGCTGCAGAACCCGCCACGGGGGGACATCGTCCTCGGCTGCCTCGACGCCCGGAACACGCGCCTCGAGGAGCGGGACTGGCTCGCCCGTTTGCTGGAGCGGGCGGTGGAGAAGCTGGGCGCCGACCGCCTGTGGGCCAGTCCTAATGCCGGCCTGGAGTTCCTGCCTCACGCCACCGCCCAGCACAAAATGGCCCGGCTGACCGAGGCCGTTGCCGCCGTCAACGGCAAACCCGCAGAATTGGAGGCACGATGACGCTCCTGCCCACTACCACCGTCGGCAGCTTCCCCAAGCCGGACTACCTGGTCCGGGCGCGGACCCTGCATGCCCGCAACCAGATGACCCGCGACGAGCTGGTCGAGCTGGAGCGCAAGGCGACCCGTGAGGTGATCGCCCTCCAGGAGAAACTCGGATTGGACATCCTGGTAGACGGCGAGATGTACCGCGGCGACATGACGGCCTTCTTCGCCGAGCAGCTGGAGGGGATGGGGACCAGCGGCCTGGTGCGGTCGTACGGAAACCGCTACTATCGCAAGCCGATCGTGGTCGGCGAGATCCGGCGGCCGCGCCCGATGACCGTGGAGTGGTACAAGTTCGCCCAGGGCCTGACCAAGAAGCCGGTGAAAGGCATGCTCACCGGGCCGTACACCATGACCGACTGGTCGTTCAACGAGCACTACCCCAGCCGGAAGGACACCATCATGGCCTTCGCCGAGGTGATCCGCGAGGAAGCCGAGGATCTGCAGCGCGCCGGGGCACAATACATCCAGATCGACGAGCCGGCACTCTCCACCCGGCCCGACGAGCTGCCCATCGCCATCGAGGCCATGCACCGGGTCACCGACGGTCTCAGGGTCAAGACCATCTCGCACATGTGCTACGGCGATTTCCCGAGCATCTATCCTGGGCTGCTCCAGCTGCCGGTCGACCAGCTGGACCTGGAAGCGGCCAACAACGACTACGCGCTCATCGACCTGATCAAGACCCACCCCTTCACCAAGGAGATCGCGCTCGGGGTCCTCGATTCCCATGACCACCGAGTCGAGTCGAAAGAGGAGGTGGCGGCCGGAATCCGGAGGGCGCTGACCGTGCTCAAGCCGGAACAGGTGACGATCGACCCGGACTGCGGCCTGAAGACCCGGACCTGGGAAGAGGCGGAAGGCAAGCTGGCCGTCCTGGTGGCGGCGGTGCGCGAGGTTCGGGAAGAACTGGCTCGGCCCAAGGCCAAGGTCAGCTAGGCCGGATTTAGTCCGAAACTTCGGCCCGTCACCGAGCGTTACACTCGAGACCAGATGACGGACCTGCCTGCCACGCCGCTGCTCGACGGGATCCGGGAGCCGAGTGACCTGCGCGGCATGACCGACGCCCAGCTGCGCGACCTGGCCCAGGAGATTCGCCAGTTCCTTATCACCAGCGTGTCCAAGACGGGGGGTCATCTCGGGCCGAACCTCGGCGTGGTGGAACTGACCCTGGCCCTGCACCGGGCGTTCGACAGCCCTCACGACCGGATCCTCTGGGATACCGGCCACCAGGCGTACGTCCACAAGCTGCTCACCCGGCCACGGGACGGGTTCGCCCGGCTGCGCAAGCTGGGCGGCATGAGCGGCTACCCAAACCGGAGCGAGAGCCCGCACGACTTCGTCGAGAACAGCCATGCCTCAACCGGCTTGAGCTATGCGGCCGGGATGGCCGAGGGGATGCGTGCCAATCATCCGGGCGAGGTGGTGGTCGTAGTGGGGGATGGAGCCCTGACCGGGGGCATGGCCTACGAGGCCCTCAACAACATCGGCCACCGCAAAACCCGGGTTGTCATCGTGCTCAATGACAATGGCCGGTCGTATGCCCCCACCATTGGCGGGCTGACCCAGCACCTGGCCCAGCAGTTCACGGTCTTGAACCCGCGCTTTGAAACCACCAAGCGGCGGGTGGACCGGTTGCTGCGGGATGTGCCGGCGGTAGGTGACAAGTTGCAGGCCGCCGGGCGCCGCATGAAGGACGGCCTGCGCGAGCTGGTCGCGCCCCGCACCTTCTTCGAGGATCTCGGTCTCAAGTACATCGGTCCCATCGACGGCTACAACCTGGAGGACATGGAGCGGACCTTCAAGCAGGTGAAGCAGGTCGGCGGGCCGGTCCTCATCCACGTCATCACCCGCAAGGGCTTTGGCTATCCGCCCGCCGAGCAGGACGAGATCGATCACCTGCACGGCGTGTCCGCTTTTGACCCGGTCACGGCCCAGCCGATCGGGTCGAAGAAGGTCAGCTACACGGACGTCTTCGGCGAGGCGCTGCTGGCCGAGGCGCAGCGGGAGCCGAAGCTGGTGGCGATCACGGCCGCCATGGGCTCCAGCGCCGGACTCGGCCCCTTCGCCGCCGCCTTCCCCGACCGGTTCTACGACGTCGGCATCGCCGAGCAACACGCGGTCACCTTCGCCGCCGGGCTGGCCATGACCGGGCTGCGCCCGGTGGTCTGCATCTACTCTACGTTTCTGCAGCGCGCGCTCGACCAGGTGATGATGGACGTCTGCCTGCACGGCCTGCCGGTCACGTTCGTCCTGGACCGGGCCGGCATCACCGGTGACGACGGGCCATCGCACCATGGGATCTTTGACCTGACCTTCCTGCGGGCCATGCCCGGGCTCACCCTGGCGGCGGCCAGCGATGCGCAGGAGCTGCGCGACCTGCTGCACACGGCCATGGTCCGCGACGATGGGGGCGCCTTCGCCATCCGCTTCCCCAAGGGGGCGGTCGGTGACCCAGCGCCGGCTCGGCCCCCCCGGATCCTTCCGGTGGGCGAGTGGGAGGTGCTGCGGCAGGGTGGCGATGCCCTGGTCCTGGCCGCCGGAAAGATGGTGCGGGTGGCGCTGGACGCGGCCGCCCTCCTGGAGGCCGGCGGGACGCGGGTCACGGTGGTCAATGCGCGCTACATCAAGCCCCTCGATCCGCGCCTTGAGGACTGGGCCCGCCATCACCCGGTAGCGGTCACCCTGGAAGACAACGTGGTGACCGGGGGATTTGGCGCGGCCGTCGCCGAGGTCCTGGCGCCGCTGGGGATCCCGCTCACCATCATCGGCGTGCCCAGCGCCTTCGTCCCCCATGGAGCCCAGGCCGAGCTCCTGGCCCAGCTTGGGCTCGATCCGGCCGGAGTGGCGGAACGCATCAAGCAGGCCATTCCGGTCGACGAACGGCTGCACGAGCCAGCCTCCTGACCTGACCGGGGGAGGGGATGACCGTCGCCGCGATCGCGACGCGGGGTCTGACCAAGGACTACGGCGCGGAGCGCGGCCTGTTCGACCTCGATCTCGAGGTCCCGGCGGGCGAGGTGTTTGGATACCTGGGGCCCAATGGGGCGGGCAAGACCACCACCATTCGGCTGCTGATGGGACTGATCTATCCCACCCGCGGCAGCGCGACGATCTTCGGGCTGGATTGCCAGCAGGAAGCCGTGGAGGTCAAGCGCCGGGTTGGCTATCTACCCGGCGAGCTGGCCAACTGGGGTGGCCTGCGCGGCAGCGAGGTGGTCGCCTACCTGGCGGGGCTGCGGGGCGGGGTCGACGCCAAGGTTATCCGCGACCTGGCGGCGCGCTTCGAGCTTGACCTGGGGCGCCGCTACCGTGAGTATTCGCACGGCAACAAGCAGAAGCTGGCGCTGGTGATCGCCTTCATGACGGCGCCCGACCTGCTGATCCTGGACGAGCCCACCAGCGGGCTCGACCCGCTGAACCAGCAGCAGTTCTATCAGCTGGTGCGCGAGGCGCGACAGCGGGGGGCCACCACCTTCCTCTCCTCGCACATCCTTTCCGAGGTCGAGCACGCCTGCGATCGGGTCGGCATCATCCGGCAGGGCCGGCTGGTCAAACTGAGCGGGCTGGATGAGCTGCACCAGCTGCGCGTGCACCAGGTCGAGATCGAGTTTGACGGCGAGCCGCCCGCGGCGCAGGTACGGGCGGCGGCCGGCGTCGAGCAGGTCCAGGTCGATGGCCACCGGATCCGCTGCACGGTCCGGGGCAGCTTCGAGCCGCTGCTGACGGCCATCGCCAATCACCGGGTGGTGAACCTGGTCAGCCAGGAGCCGAGCTTGGAAGAAATCTTCCTCAGCTACTACCAGGGTGAACCCCGCGGCACCCTCCCCAACCCCTCCCTGGAGGGAGGGGACACTGTGTCCGAGTCGTGATGCTCCGCATCGCGCTCCGCCTCCACCGCACGGCCTGGCTGTCGATGAGTGCGCTGGGGGCCATTTATGGGGCGCTCCAGGCCGTCACGTTTCCCCTTGTCGTCGGCCACTCCCCCCTGGACCGAGCCCAGTTCGGACAGCAGATGGCGGCCTTTGGCCGCCAGGTGAGTTATCTGGCCCCCCTGCCGGTCCGAGCCGACACCCTGGGCGGCTACCTGCAATGGCGCATGTACGGCGCCTTCCTGCCCATCGTCTTCGCGTTCTGGGGATTCATGGCCGGCAGCGGCGTCATCCGCGGCGACGAAGAACGAGGTGTGCTGGAGCACTGGCTGGCCGGCGGCGTGGCACGCGGCCGGCTGATCGGGATCCGACTGCTTGGCTTTCTGCTGGCGGCGGCGGCCGCGATTGCGCTGACCGCCATCGCGACCTGGCTCGGTTCCCTGGCGGCGGGTGAACCGTTGGACGCGGGATCGCTGGCGCTGGCCGGCGTGCCGCTCCTCGGATTGATGTTGACCTGCTTCGGACTGGGTCTGATCGCCGGTCAGCTGTCCGGCACGCGCCGCGGGGCGGCGGGCCTCGCCGGCGGGAGCCTGCTGGCCCTGTTCTTGATCAACAGCCTCAGCCGTACGGCGGCTGCGCTGCAGCCGTACCGGGTGGTCTCGCCCTTCTTCTACTACGAGCGCAGCAGTACCGTGCTCGTGCCCGGCGGGACGTTCAACCTGGGGGCCACCGTCCTTCTCTTTCTGATGGCGCTCGCCCTGGCCGGGGTGGCCGCCGCCGCCTTCATCCGGCGCGATCTCGGCTCCCCGCTGTTTCGCCGGCGCGTGCGCCCTGGCCCACCATCGCCGACGCCGGTCCCGAATAGAGTGCTCACCTTGCCGGTACTGCGAGACGTGTATGACCAGCGCATCGCGCTGGCAGCCTGGCTGATCGGTGTGGCCGCCATGGCGGTGCTGTTCGCCTCGATCGCCCGGCCGACGGTGGACCTGATGCGCTCCACCCCAGGACTGCAGGCGTACCTGGCACTGATCGCCGGCGGCAATCCGTACCAGGCGATGATCG
>DASPZT010000066.1:0-15468 GCA_035636135.1 Candidatus Limnocylindria bacterium
TCGTCGGTGACGCTCACCTCATCAACGCTCAGTCCGTTGCGCTCCAGCTGGCGCCGGAGCAGGTGATCGCGGCCGATGGCGACCTTCTCCTCCTCCGTGTAGCCGTCCAGCCGGATGATCTCCATCCGGTCCAGCAATGGCCCCGGGATGGTGTCCGCCACATTGGCCGTAGGGATGAAGAGGACCTCGGACAGGTCGAGGTCGACCTCCAGGTAGTGATCGCGGAAGGAGTGGTTCTGGGCCGCGTCGAGCACCTCCAGGAGGGCCGACGACGGGTCGCCTCGCCAGTCGTTGCCGACCTTGTCGATCTCGTCCAGCATGATCACCGGATTGCGCGTGCCCGCTTCCTTGAGCGCGCGCGCGATCCGGCCCGGCAGCGCGCCCACGTAGGTGCGCCGGTGTCCGCGGATTTCCGCCTCATCATGGATGCCACCCAGCGAGATGCGGGTGAACTTGCGACCCAGCGCCCGGGCGACCGACTCCCCCAGGGAGGTCTTGCCCACGCCGGGCGGGCCGACCAGGGTAATGATGGCGCCGGAGCCACGGCCGCCGGCGACGCCCAGGCCGCGCGTCTCGCGCCGCTTCCGGACGGCGAGGAACTCGATGATACGATCCTTCACGTCGTCCAGGCCGGTGTGGTCCTGGTCCAGGATGCGCCGCGCCTCGGCCACGTCGAACCGATCCTCGGTCCGCTTGTTCCAGGGCAGGTCGAGCATCCAGTCGAGATAGTTGCGAATCCAGCCGACCTCCGGGTTCTGCTCGCTGGTGCGCTCCAGCCGGCCGAGCTCACGCTCGACCTCGCTGCGCACGGTGTCCGGCATGCCGGCTTCCTCGATCCGCCGGCGGTACTCGGCGACGACGTCGCCGCCTTCCTCGCCGAGCTCCTTCTTGATGGCCTCCAGCTGCTGCCGGAGCAAGAACTCACGCTGGCGCTTCTCCATCCCCTCCTGGACCTCGTTGCGAATCTTGTCCTTCAGGGACGCATCGGCCAGGATCTCGCGCGTCCAGCCGATGAGCTTCTGCAGCCGAGCCTCGACGTCGAGCGTCTCGAGGACCTCGACCTTTCGCTCCAGCGAGAGATCCGGCGAGTAGCCCGACAGGTCCGCCAGCTGGCTCGGCCGGTCGATGCTGCGCACCATCTGGATGGCGTCCGCAGCTCCACGCAGCTCGAGCAAGTTCTCGATCAGCGCCTTGTACTCACGGGCCTGGACATGGGCCTGCTCGGTGAGCGGGTTGACGTCCGCCACCGGCTGCGCCATGACGCGCAGGGCGGGTCCGGTTCCCCCCGCGCCGCTTCCGACAGACGCTCGGTACTGGCCCTGCAGGACCGTGATCTCGATCCCGTTGGCCAGCTTGCGCGAATCCTCGACCCGAGCGACGGTGCCCAGGGTGGCGTAGCGACCCTCCACTCGGGGGACCAGCAGCAACAGGCTGTCGCCAGCTCGCGCAGCCTGGACGGCAGCCCGGGCTTCCTCCCGGTCGAGCGGGATGGTGACCACCATGCCGGGCAGCACAACCCCGTTGTTTAACGAGAGGAGGGGAAGCAGTTCGGTCTTCACCTCAGCCATTTCAGTTCTCCTTTAACCCCTTACGGAAACCCCGTAGCCTCGTACCGGGAAACCCCGGTTTCAGGTCGTTTATGCCCAAATCATTAGGTTCCAAACTATGGTCCAGGTTCTGCTAGCCTGAGGGGGTGACCGCCCCGCTGGCAGCCCGCCGCCAGATGCCCCGCGCGGGCGCCTGCGCCGCTGGGCTGCGCCAGCTGGGCAGCCTGATCAGCTCCGAGCTCGACCGCAGCGTCCGCCGGCAGGGGTTCTCCAGCGCGGCGTTCGGTGTCCTCCAGGTCCTGCACGAGTCTGGTGGATCGGCCGCCCCCCACCAGATCAGCGACCGGCTGGCGGTCAGCCGGGCCACGGTCACCGGGCTGCTGGACGGCCTGGAGCGCCGCCGGCTGGTCCGCCGGGTGCGGCATCCGGACGACCGGCGCATGCTGCGGGTCGAGATGACGGACCGGGCTCGAATCCTACTGGCCGAGATGCTCCCCGAGCACAACCGCGCCGTCGGGCGGATCTTCGCCGGCCTCGGTGCGCTCGAACAGCAGCAGCTGGTAAGCCTGCTCAACCGGCTCCAGGCCCACCTGCGTCCCGTCCGGCCCGGGGTGATGGCTCCTCGCCGAGAATAAGCCCGAGTCCACCGAATCGAACTCGTATCTGCGTCGTCCGATCGGCGGACCCGGGCTACACTAGGGCCCGTGCAGGCCGACCGCGCCGCGGATGCCGCCATCGCGGCCCTGAGCGCGAAGATCCGGGACGTCCCCAACTTCCCGAAGGAGGGGATCCTCTTCAAGGACATCACCACTTTGCTCATGGACCCGGCCGCCTTTCGGGAAGCCGTCGACCTGATGGCCGCCACCTATCGCGGCAAAACCGTCGATTTGGTGGTCGGGGTGGAGTCGCGGGGCTTCATCTTCGGCGGGGCGCTGGCGTACCAGCTGGGAGCGGGATTCGTCCCGGTGCGGAAGGAGGGCAAGCTGCCCGCCCAGAAGATTGCCGAATCCTATGCCCTCGAGTACGGCTCGGCCGTGCTCGAAATCCACAAGGACGCGATCAAGCCCGGCCAGCCGGTGGTCATCGTGGATGATCTGCTGGCCACCGGCGGCACGGCCCGGGCGACGACCCGGTTGGTCCAGCAACTGGGGGGCCAGGTGGTGGGCATCTCCTTCTTGATCGAGCTCCGCTTCCTCAAAGGGATTGACAACCTGGCGGAGTACGACGTGGTCTCCCACATCAAGTTCTGAGCCATCATGCCCACCGCTTCCTCCATCCTGGCCGTCGGCTCCATCGCGATGGACGCCGTGAAGACCCCCAAAGAGAGCGTCATTGATGTGCTGGGCGGTTCGGCCAGCTTCTTCACCCTGGCAGCCTCCCATTTTGCCCCGGTGCGCCTGATCGCGGTGGTGGGCGATGACCTGCCGGCCCAGTACCTTCGGCTGCTGGAGCAGCGGCCCATCGATCTCACCGGGTTGCAGCGTCGGCCGGGCAAGACCTTTCGCTGGAGCGCCGAGTACTCCGGGACCTACCTGGAGATCCGCCAGACGTTGCGCACCGACCTGAACGTGTTCGCCGACTTCCACCCGCATCTGCCGGAGTCGGTACGGGCCTCGCGCTTCGTCTTCCTGGGCAACATCAACCCGGGCCTGCAGCACGAAGTCCTGGACCAGGTGACCGAGGCCGAGTTCATCGCCTGCGACACCATCTCCCTCTGGATCGAGACCGAGAGCCCCAGCCTGGAGCGCCTATACCGCCGAGTGCACTGCGTGATGCTGTCCTACGAAGAGGCGCTCCAGTTCACCGGCCAGCCCTCCCTGATCGCGGCCGTGCGTCAGATTCGGGAGCTCGGCCCGCGGGCCCTTATAATCAAGCGCGGCGAATACGGCTCGCTCCTCTTTACGTCGGAGGGCGTCTTTGCGGCACCCGCCCGATTGCTGGAGCACTCGCAGGTCAAAGATCCGACCGGCGCGGGCGATGCGTTCGCCGGAGGATTCATGGGCGCACTGGCGCGAGGCGGCCGGACGGACGAACAGGCATTGCGCGAAGCCATGCTGTATGGGAACGTGCTGGGCGCGCTGGCGGTGACCGACTTCAGCGTGCACGGCATGACCGACGTCACCCTGGCCGACCTCGAGACCGGGGCCGAGGAACTCCGCGCCATGGTTTCGCTGGATGGGGCATGGCGACGGTAGCCCAGCGCTACGACGTCCGGGACCTGAAGCTGGCCCCCGAGGGCGCTCGAACCATCGCCTGGGCTGCCCATGAGATGCCGGTCCTGGGCCAGATCCGCGACCGGTTTGCCGCCGAGCAGCCGTTCAGGGGCCAGCGGATCTCGGCCTGCCTGCACGTCACCACCGAGACCGCCAACCTGGCGCTCGCCCTGCAGGCGGGCGGCGCCGACCTGGTGCTCTGCGCCTCCAACCCGCTCTCCACGTCCGACGCGGCCGCGGCCGCGCTGGTGGTCGACCACGGCCTCAGCGTCTTTGCCATCAAGGGCGAGGACAGCGAAACCTATTACCGGCACATCGCCGCCGCCCTGGACCACCGCCCGACGCTGACCATGGACGACGGCGCCGACCTGGTGGCGGCCCTCCATAAGGACCGCCAGGATCTGCTGCCCACCGTGCTGGGCGGCACGGAGGAAACCACTACCGGCGTGGTGCGTCTGCGGAGCATGGCCGAGCACGGCGTCCTGCGCTATCCGATCGTCGCCGTCAACGAGGCCCAGACCAAGCACTTCTTCGACAACCGCTATGGCACCGGCCAGAGCACGCTGGACGGCATCATCCGGGCGACCAACGTGCTGCTGGCGGGCAAGGTCTTCGTGGTCTGCGGCTACGGGTGGTGCGGCCGCGGCCTGGCCTCGCGCGCCCGGGGCATGGGCGCCCAGGTGATCGTGACTGAGGTGGACGCGGTCAAGGCGCTCGAAGCCGTGATGGATGGTTATCGGGTCATGCCGATCGCGGAGGCCGCCAAGGAGGGCGACATTTTCGTGACCGTTACCGGGGACATCAACGTCATCGATGAGGCCCCCCTGCAGGCCATGAAGAGCGGCGCCATCCTGGCCAACTCCGGCCATTTCAACGACGAGATCAACCTCCAGGTGCTGGATGGCATGGCCCAGGACGTCCGCAGCGTGCGCGGCTCGGTCGAGGAGTATCACCTCCGCGACGGGCGCCGGCTGTTCGTCCTGGCGGAGGGCCGGCTGGTGAACCTGGCCGCCGCGGAAGGCCACCCGGCCGCCGTGATGGACATGAGTTTTGCCAACCAGGCGCTCGCCCTGGAACACCTGGTCCGCCACGCGGGCGAGCTGGAGCCCCGCGTGTACCCTGTCCCGGAGGTGCTCGACCGTGAGATCGCTCGCCTAAAATTGACCGCCATGGGAATCCGGATCGACACCCTTACCGCCGAGCAGGACGCCTACCTGAAGGGCTGGGAGTCCGGCACCCGGTGAGCGCAGCCGCCCGGACCCACCTCTTCACCTCCGAATCAGTCGCCGAAGGCCACCCCGACAAGCTCGCCGACCAGATTTCGGACGCCATCCTGGATGCCATCCTGGCCAAGGACCCGCTGGGTCGGGTTGCCTGCGAGACCGCGGTCACCACCGGCCTGGCGTTCGTCATCGGTGAGATCACGACCGACACCTACGTCGAGATGCGGGACATCATCCGGCAGACCATCGAGGAGGCCGGCTACGACCGGCCGGGGTTCGGGTTCGATGCCGACACCTGCGGCGTCATCGTGTCCATCGATAAGCAGTCGCCGGATATCGCGCGGGGCGTCGATACCGGCGGAGCCGGCGACCAGGGGATGATGTTCGGGTTCGCCTGCGACGAGACGCCCGAGCTGATGCCGGCGCCCATCCAGCTGGCTCACCAGCTGGCCCGGCAGCTGGCCCGGGTGCGCAAGCAGGAGACCCTGCCCTACCTGGGCCCGGATGGGAAGACCCAGGTGACCATCCAGTACCAGAACGGCCGGCCGGTGCGGGTGGACACCATCGTCGTCTCGGCCCAGCACCGCGAGGAAGCCAGCCTGGACCAGATTCGCGACGACATCCGAGAAACCGTCATCGATCCGATCGTCCCCACGGCCATGATCGATCGCAACACCGTGATTCACGTGAATCCCACCGGCCGCTTCGTCCTGGGGGGGCCGCGAGCGGATGCGGGCGTCACCGGCCGCAAGATTATCGTCGACAGCTACGGCGGCTACGCCCGCCACGGGGGCGGCTGCTTCAGCGGCAAGGACCCCTCCAAGGTCGACCGGTCGGGCGCCTATGCCGCCCGCTACGCCGCCAAGAACATCGTGGCCGCCGGGCTGGCTCGCCGCTGCGAGATCCAGGTGGCCTACGCCATCGGTGTGCGCAAACCGGTCTCGGTCCTGGTGGACACCGCCGGCACGGAACGGGTGCCGATCGCGACCATCGAAAAGCTGATCGACGAATACTTTGACCTCACGCCGGTCGGCATCATCAAGCAGCTCGACCTGCGCCGGCCCATCTACAAGCAGACGGCGGTGTACGGCCACTTCGGCCGCTCCGACCTCGACCTCCCCTGGGAGCGGACGGACAAGGCGGCCCAGCTGGCGGAGGAAGCCGGCGTGCAGCGGCTCCAGGTGATGGAGTCACAGGACGCCTGACCGAGGGCGGCGGGTCGTCCTCATCACCGGCGTCGATGGATTCGCCGGCAGCCATCTCGCCGACCTGCTCGTGGCCGAAGGGCACCTGGTCCATGGGGCCATCCGGGGAGCCACCCCGTCCGCGACCGCGCAGCTCTCGCGGCGCGTTCGCTGCCACCCCATCAACCTGTTGCGCCGCTCGGCGGTGGACGAGTTGATGCGGGCCATCAAGCCGGAGTGGGTCTTCCACCTGGCCGCCGCGTCCAGCCCGGCCAAGTCCTGGGACGACCCGGCCGGCACCCTGCACACCAACCTCGGCTGCCAGGCCAACGTTCTGGCCGCGGCCAGCGCCCTGAAAACGCCGCCGGCCTTGCTGGTGGTCGGCTCGGGCGACGAGTACGGCGAGCAGCCCGACCATGGGGAGCGGGCCATCACCGAAGAGGCGCCCCTTCGGCCGCTGACCCCGTACGGCGTGTCGAAGGTCGGGCAGGATCTGCTTGGCCTTCAGTACTTTCTCAGCCTGGGGTTGCCGGTGGTGCGCGTTCGTCCCTTCAACCACACCGGACCCCGCCAGCTCCCGACGTTCGCCATCCCCAGCTTCGCCCGGCAGGTCGCCCGCATGGAGGCCGGTCGGCAGCCCCCAACCCTCCGGGTCGGCAACCTGGATGCCCGCCGCGACTTCACCGACGTGCGGGACATGGTGCGGGCCTACCGCCTGGCCATCGAGCAGGGGCGTCCGGGCGAGGTCTATAACCTGGGCGCCGGCCAGGCCCCCACGCTGCGCCAGGTGGTCGAGCTCCTGCTGCCCATGAGCCGCGTCCCGATCACGGTCGAGGTCGATCCGGCCCGGACGCACGCCGTGGAGGTCAGCACGTATTGGTGCGACGCCACCAAATTCCGCCGGCTCACCGGATGGCAACCGGCCATCCCGCTCGACCGCACCCTGCGCGACACCCTGGACTACTGGCGTCTGATGGAGCGGAACTAGCATGGCCCGTCACGTGGTGATCCTGGCCGGCGGGAGCGGCACGCGGCTTTGGCCGCGGTCGCGGGAAGGGCATCCCAAGCACCTGCTGGCCCTCCACGGGAAGCAGTCGCTCCTCCAGGCGACCTATGACCGGGTCCGCCGGCTGACCGACGATGTGTCGGTGATCACCGAACGCTCGCAGGTGGAGAGCATCCAGGAGCAGCTGCCCGGCCTGACCCGAAGCCAGTTCATCATCGAGCCCGCCCGCCGGGGAACCGCCTCGGCCCTCGGCCTGGCCGCCTTTACCATCGCCCGGGCCGATCCCGGGGCGACCATGATCTCGGTCCACGCCGATCACTACCTCGGACACGATGAGGACGCCTACCTGCGGACGCTGGACGGCGAGGCAGGCTGGGCCGAACAGGAGCGGAAGCTGGTCACGGTGGGGCTGAAGCCGCCCTATCCGTCCACGGCCTTCGGCTACATCCGGCTGGGCGAGCGGGTGCAGGCACCCGGCCGCGACCCGGCGTACCGGGTGCGCGCGTTCGTCGAGAAGCCTGACCTTCAAACGGCCGACCGCTACCTGGCGCAGGGTGACTACTTCTGGCACCTGGGCCTGTTCAGCTGGCCGGTGGACATCCTCTTCGCCGAGATGGCCAAACATGCGCCCGACCTGTACGGCGGGCTGGCCGCCTTCGGGGACGCGAGTGGGCGGGGTGACACGGCGGCGGCCGAGGCGGCCTACCTGGCGCTGCCCGCGGCTGCCATCGATACGGCGGTGCTGGAGAAGACGAACAACCTGCTGATGGTGCCGGCCCAGTTCGAGTGGCACGACATCGGGTCCTGGGCGGACCTCCACGACATCCTGGAGCAGGACGAGGCCGGCAATTTCGTGGAAGGCGAGCACGTGCTGATCGACTCGCGGAACTGCATGATCCACTCGCCCCGCAAGCTGGTGGCGGCGGTCGGCCTGGAGAACATGGTGGTAATCGAGACCGAGGACGCCATCCTGATCTGCCCCAAGACCCGCTCCCAGGACGTTCGCCTGATCGTGGAACGGCTGAAGCAAATGGGGAAGAAGGAATACCTATGAGGACCGTCGTTTTCCCTCCCCCTCAGGGGGAGGGTCAGGGTGGAGGTAGGAGTTTGAGTCCTTCATCGTTCCCTCCCCCTTGCGGGGAGGGTGGGGTGGGGGTATCTCTATCCCTGGAGCCAGAAGGTTCCGGATGCCGCTAGCGATTGAACAGTCATGCGCGTCTTGATCACCGGCATCACCGGGATGGCCGGCAGCCACCTGGCCGACTACTGCCTCACCCTGCCCGGGGTGGAGGTCTTCGGGATCAAGCGGTGGCGCAGCCGGGTGGAGAACATCGAGCACCTCGAGGGCAAGATCCGGGTGCTGGAAGGTGACATGAACGACGCATCCTCGATGCGCCTGGTCATCCGCGAGACGCAACCCGACCGGATCTTTCACCTGGCCGCCCAGAGTTTCGTGCCCACCTCCTGGAGGGCTCCGGTCGAAACCCTCAACACCAACGTCATTGGCCAGGTCAACCTGTTCGAGGCCATCCGCAGCGAGGGAGTCGATCCGCGGGTGCACATCGCCGGGTCCTCCGAAGAGTACGGCCACGTGGAGCCGCACCAGGTCCCGATCAAGGAATCGAACGTCTTGCGGCCGCTCTCTCCTTACGCCGTGAGCAAGGTGGCGCAGGAGATGCTGGCCATCCAGTACCACTACTCCTACGGCCTGCAGACCGTCGTGACCCGGGCCTTCAACCATGAGGGGCCCCGCCGAGGGGAGGTGTTCGTCACCTCGTCCTTCGCCAAGCAGGTGGCGGAGGTCGAGCTGGGCCGCCGGAAACCCGTCATCAAGGTGGGTGACCTCTCCCCGGTCCGCGACTGGACGGACGTGCGCGACATGGTGCGCGCCTACTGGCTGGTGCTCGAGCACGGGACCTTTGGCGAGGTGTACAACATCGCGTCGGGCCGCCGCCGGACGGTGAAGGAGATGCTCGACATCCTGCTGTCCTTCACCAAGGAAAAGATCACCGTTGAGAACGACCCGTCGCGGCTGCGGCCGTCCGACGTCAAGTTGCTGGTCGGCGATGCCACCAAGTTCCGGCAGCTGACCGGTTGGGAGCCGACCATTGCCTTGGAGCAGACGCTGGAGGATACCCTAAACTACTGGCGAGCGCGGCTTCGCAGTTCTCCGGTCCCGGCTTCGCGCTGACCGGACCGGCATCCTGACGAGGGTCAGAGCCTGGACATCAAGTTCGGCACGGACGGATGGCGCGGCATCATCGCCGACGACTTCACTTATGAGGCCGTCCGGGTGGCCACCCAGGGCATCGCCCAGTACCTGACCAGCAAATCAAGCCCATCCGCAGTGGTGGGATACGACACCAGGTTTGCCTCCGACCGCTTCGCGCGCGAGGTGGCCCAGGTGCTGGCCGGCAACGGGGTGCGGGCGCTGCTCATCGACGCGCCTTCCCCTACCCAGGTTTCCTCCTACGCCATCCTGGACCGGAAGGCCAGCGGCGCCGTGGTGGTCACCGCCAGCCACAACCCCTACTACTTCAGCGGCCTCAAGTACAAGCCGGAGTACGCGGGCTCCGCCTCCCCGGAGGTCACCGGCCGCCTGGAGCAGGAGATCGCGGCCGTCCAGCGAAGTGGCCAGGTTCGCCAGCTGCGATTTGAGGACGGCGAGCGGCAGGGCCTGATCGAAGTCTTCGACCCGCGGCCGGCCTATGTCACGCAGATCGGCCGGATGGTCAACCTGCAGGTTCTCAAGGACGCCGGGCTGCACATCCTGCACGACTCCATGTATGGCGGCGGCCAGGGGTACCTCAAGCTGCTGCTCTCGGGAGGCCGCACCGTCGTCGACGAGATCCACGGCGAGCGCAACCCGGGTTTCGGGGGGATGCATCCGGAGCCCATCCCCCCCAACCTGGATGAAGCGCAGACCCTGATCCGCAAAGGCGGCTACAACCTGGGCATCGCCAACGACGGCGACGCCGACCGGGTGGGAATCATCGACGAGCGCGGCGAGTTCATCAACCAGCTGCAGGTGATGGCGCTGCTGATGCTGTACCTGGTCGAGAAGCGAGGCTGGAAGGGGGACGTGGTGCGCTCCCTGACGATGACCTCGATGATGGACAAGCTGGGCGAACGCTTCGGGATCACGGTCCATGAGCTCCCGGTGGGCTTTAAGTACATCGGGCCCAAGATGACCGAGGTGAATGCCATCCTGGGGGGCGAGGAGAGCGGCGGGTTCGGCTTCCGGGGCCACATCCCGGAACGCGACGGTATCCTCTCCGGGATTTTCATCGCCGACCTGATCGTCCAGTACGGCCAGCCCTTGTCCAAGGTGCTGCAGCACCTGGAGGACCTGGTGGGGCCGCATGCCTACGCCCGCCACGACATCCACCTCGAGCGCGAGGAGTACGCGGATCGCCGGGCTGCCATCTATGCCGATCTGCAGAAGAACCCGCCGCGGGAGCTGGCCGGCGAGCGCATCCAGCGCCGCCGCACCGACGACGGATTCAAATATTACTTCGCCGACGGCAGCTGGGTGCTGACCCGATTCAGCGGGACCGAGCCGTTGATCCGCGTCTACAGTGAAGCGCCCAGCCGCCAGCGCGTCGACAAGCTGCTGGCCGCCCTCGAGGACCGCCTCGGAGTGCGCCAGGTTGCCTGACCGACCCGCCGACGGCTCCAGGGTGGCCAAGCCCTGGGGCTGGGAGCATCGGTTTGCCATCACGGACCGGTACCTGGGCAAGGTGATCCACGTCAACCGCGGGGAGATGTTGAGCCTGCAGTACCACCGGCACAAGGATGAGACCCTGCTGCTGGTGAAGGGCGTCATGGACCTGGAGCTGGAGGATGGTCAGGGCCAGATGCACACCCACCGGCTGACCCCGGGGATGGTTCGCCGCATCGTGCCCGGCCGCAAGCACCGGATGATCGCGGTCGACGACTGCGAGTTCTTCGAGGTGAGTTCCCCCGAGATCGATGACGTGGTGCGGCTGGAGGACAAGTACGGCCGGGCCGGGACCTCCACCGCCTGATCTATCCACAGTTTCCACAGAGGGCCCGCCAGCCGTCGAACATATGTTTTTGAATACAGATTCGGTCGCGCCCGAACCGGTTTCCCCCAGCCCCAAACACACGTTCAACTGCTAGACTGGGCGCCATGTCGGCGGCGGTGCCGCACTCCTCAACCACGCTTGCCCGGCCTCGCCCCGCGCGCCCGGTCGGCCCACGCCTGGCTCCGGCCCCCACGGCCACGCCCGTCAAGCTGGGAACGCGCTACCTCGGGTTCCTGTCCGCCTGCGCCGTCATTATCGGGCTGGCCTTCAAGTCGGAGTTGCTGGCGCCCAACCAGGTCTGGGCGGCGACCGCTGGCCTGGTGGCCTTTACCACCGCGGGCCTGATGTTCCTGCACGCTCGCAACCGCACACCGGTCTGGTTCAGCCTCGACTACTACGCCTGTCCCGCCCTGGCGGTCATCGCGGCGTCCTCGTTTTCGATGCTGGCCTCGGACTGGCGGTTGCACGCGGCGGCCATGGGCGCCATGGGGGTGACGATCTATATGAGCAGCTACGTCGATCTGTGCCGCGGCATCGGCCGGGTCCGGCCTCTGCACCGGTTCCTGCGCGACTCATCCATCTTCCTGGCCCTGCTCGCTCTCTTCTTCCTGGTGCTGCAGTCCGAGCTCCCCAACGCCATCAAGTTCATCTGGATCTTCACGGTGTCGCTGCTGAGCGGCTATCGCAGCTTCCGGCTGGTGACCCAGCGCGAGGGGCGGGCGCTGTTCTCCGCCTTCGTCACCGCCCAGATGGTGACGGCGCTCGCCTTCGGCATGGTGACCTACCTCAACCAGGGCAGTGCCTATGTGGCGGTGGTGCTGGCTTTCGCCTGGTACGCCAACCAGGGCTTCATCCTGCATGCCCTCGATGATTCGCTCACCCGGCGCGTGTTCTTCGAGTACGGCCTCTTTGCCGTGATTTGCATTTACCTGGTGGCGCTGGCGCTGCTCACCCGCTAACTGTTTCAAGAACCCCTCGCCGTTGGCGGGGAGAGCAGGGAGGGGGTCTCGTCTCTTTCTCTTCCCCCCTTGGGCGGAGCCATTCACTCTTCCCTCCCCCTTGCGGGGAGGGTTGGGGAGGGGGTCTCGAAGAGTCTGCTAGTCCAGGATGTCGAACCCTAGGGTGTGGGCTTCTGGCGCCTGGCCCACCAGACGCCGATGGCGACGATGATGATCAGCAGGACGACGCCCGCGATGATCTTCCTGGGCGTGATCGCTGTACTGATCGCGTAGGCCGCTATGTCGGAGAGGAGATGCATGGCGCCAGCTTACGCTTTGGGTTGGACCGATCACACGCCGAGATAGGCTTTCTGGACGTCGGGGCTGTCCAGCAGCTGCCGGGCCGTGCCTTCCTTCACGATCCGGCCGGTCTCCAGGACGTACCCGCGGTGGGCGACGGACAGCGCCTTGAGGGCGTTCTGCTCGATTAGCAGCACAGTGGTGCCCTCAGCGTTCACCTCACGGATGACCTGGAAGATGGTTTCCACCAGGATGGGCGCCAGCCCCAGGGAAGGCTCGTCCAGCAGCAGGACCTTGGGGCGTGACATCAGCGCCCGGCCGATGGCCAGCATCTGCTGCTCGCCCCCCGAAAGCGTGCCGGCGACCTGGCGTTGCCGCTCTTTCAGGCGCGGGAACAGCGTAAAGACCCGGTCCATGTCCTGGCGGCGCGCTCCGTCCTTGCGGATGAAGGCCCCCAGGTCCAGGTTCTCCAGGACGGTCATCCGGGAGAAGATCCGCCGTCCCTCGGGAGCGTGACCCACCCCCCGGGCCACGATCGTCTCCGCAGGCACGCGGGTGATCTCCTCGCCACGCAGCAGGACCCGGCCCGCGGCGGCCGGCGTCAGGCCGGAGATGGCGCGCAGGGTGGTGGTCTTGCCGGCGCCGTTGGCGCCGATCAGGGTCACGATCTCGCCCTGGTCGACGTGCAGGCTCACGCCTCGGAGCGCCTGCACGCGGCCGTAGAACACGTCGATCCCCTCGAGCTCCAGAACTGCCGTGGAAACGACCGTCATGCGCCCTTCCCCAGGTAGGCCTCGATCACCTTCGGGTCGGTGCGCACCTTGGCCGGCGGCCCCTCCGCGATCTTCTCGCCGTAATCGAGGACGACGATGCGTTCCGAAATTTCCATGACCACCTTCATGTCGTGCTCGATCAGGAAAATGGTGATGCCCTGGGACCGGATCTGCTGGATCAGCCCCATCAACTGCGCCTTCTCCTGCGGGTTGAAGCCGGCCGCGGGCTCATCGAGCATCAGGAGCTTGGGGTCGCTGGCCAGCGCGCGGGCGATCTCCAGCCGGCGCTGGAAGCCGTAGGGCAGGTTGCGCGCGTAGTCGTCGGCGTGCCGCTCGATCCCGACAAACCGAAGCAGTTCCCGGGCCCGGTCCCGCACCCTCCGCTCCTCGCGCTGGGACGACGGGGTCCGCAGCAGCGCGTCCCAGAGCTGGGCGTGCATCCGCGCGTGCTGGCCCACCATGACGTTCTCCAGGGCCGTCATGTAAGAGAAAAGCCGGATGTTCTGGAACGTGCGGGCCACCCCCAACTTGGTGACGGCGTGGGGCCGAAGCCCGATTGGCACGGGGCCCAGGCCGATGGCGCGCCGGACCGCGCCCATGGCCGTGTAATAGGTGGCCAGCGGCGGCAGGTAATTCACCCAGAAATTGCGGTCCGGATAGATGCCGGTCCCGTTGAAGGTAATCTCGCCGCCGCTGGGCTTGTACAGGCCGGCGATCATGTTGAAGCAGGTGGTCTTGCCCGCGCCGTTGGGGCCGATCATGGCGAAGATCTCGCCGGCCTCGATGCTGAAGTTCACGTTGCTGACCGCCACCAGGCCGCCGAAGCGCTTGGTGAGCGAGCGGACTTCCAGGATCGCGCTCACGCCGATCCCCGCAGGTCGGCCACCGACTCCTCGGTCGTTCCCAGCTCGAGCTCGACCTTGCGCTGGGCGCTGGGGATCAGGCCCTGCGGTCGCAGCAACATGGTGAACACCAGGATCAGGCCAAAGATCAGGTAGTTCGATCGCTGCACATACCCCGCCACATCCACGGTGGCCAGGAATGGAATATTGGCCGTCAGCGCGGCGATCCAGCCCGGCAGCTGGATCAGCAGGTAGCGCTGGATGAAGAAAATGAGCAGGGCGCCCACGATCACCCCCCGCAGATTCCCCATGCCGCCCAGCACGATCATGACCAGGATGGAAACGGAGACGACGAAGCCGAAGTCGTCCGGGCTGACGATGAAGAGCTTGGACGCCGCGTAGGTCCCGGCGAAGCCGCTGAAGGCCGCACCCATGGCGAAGGCCAGCAGCTTGGTGGTGACGGTGTTGATCCCGTTCGACGCCGCCGCCACCTCGTCCTCCCGGATCGCCATCCAGGCGCGGCCCAGCCGCGAGTCGCGCAGGTTGCTGATCAGGACCACGGACAGCAGCAGGATGGCCAGGATCAGGAAGTAGTAGGGGACGGGGTTGAACCCGAACTTGTACCCGGGGAACCCGAGGACGTGGGGGAAGCTCGGCTGGTCGAGGCCGACGATGCCGTTGACGCCGCCGGTGTAGGTGGAGGCGTTCTTGAAGACCCGTGGCACGATCTCGCCAAATCCCAGGGTGACGATGGCCAGGTAATCACCCCGCAGCCGGAGCGTGGGAGCGCCCAGGAGCACGCCGAAGAACGCGGCGGTGAAGGCCGAGGTCAGCAGCAGGAACCAGAACGGGATGTGGATGTTGAACTGGCCGGAGGCCAGCATGGCGTAGGCGTAGGACCCGATGGCGAAGAAGGCCGCGTATCCCAGGTCGAGCAGCCCGGCGAAGCCGACCACGATGTTCAGCCCCAGCGCCAGCAGGATGAACGTTCCGGCATCCGCGGCCACGTTCACATGCGACTTGTTGGGATCGAGGAGCGGAAACAGGACCAGGACCAGTCCGAGTCCGATCCCGGGCACCCGGGTGTCGGTCGCGAACGCCCGGAGGCTCTTGGGGGGGAGCTGGGCGAGGCGCTCGAGGAGGCCGCGCGGGGTGCGACTCATCGCTCGGCCACCCGCATCCCGAGCAGTCCGGTGGGCCGGAAGACCAGGGTCAGGATCAGGATGCTGAACACCACCACGCTGGCCCATTGCAAGCCGCCGGACCAGTAGCCGGCCACGAAGGTCAGGATCAACCCGATCACGAACCCGCCCAGCGAGGCGCCAATGACATTGCCGATGCCGCCGAACACGGCGGCGGTGAAGGCAAAGAGGCCGGCCTCGAAGCCCTGGTC
>DASPZT010000067.1:0-9930 GCA_035636135.1 Candidatus Limnocylindria bacterium
GGTACTGGACGTCACCGCTCAGCCGGGGCACCCTGTCCTGCTGCTCATCGCGCTGGGCTCGTCGTCGGAGGTGATCGATCGCCTGGTCGAGCTCCGCCGCCAGCTGGACGGCTCCGCCGAGTGGCCGTCGGAATTCGCGCCACCGCCGCTAAGCGGGGCAACCCGGGCGGCTGCGGTGGACGGCATCGCCGGCCTGGCCCGCATTCGCGCCCCGGCCTCCGACGCCTACGCGCGCAGCATTCTGACGATCGCCCAACTGACAGACCGCAGCGGCGCCCTGATGGCGGCGCCGCCGGTGGACGCCCAGTACCGGGGCAGCGGCGGCTACGGGTATAGCTGGCCGCGCGATGGGGCGTTCATTGCCCACGCCCTCGATGGCGCGGGCGAACGCGGGGCCTCCCGTGCTTTCTACGAATGGATCCTGGCGCTGCAGCCCGATAGCGGCATCTGGGAGCAGCGCTATTTCGCCGACGGGGTCCGGGCGCCGTCGTGGGCAGTCCATCAGCTGGACGAGAGCGGCGCCGTTCTCTGGGGACTGGACCAGCATCTCCGCGTCGCGTGGGACGGCCCGCTGGCGGAGCGAGGCCTGGCGGCCGCGGTCCGCACGTTTCGCGCCGTCACCCAGCTGGCCGCCGAAACCGGCTGGCCGCCAGTGACGCAGAACTTGTGGGAGGACCAGGATGCCGCCCACCTCTACACGCTGGCGGCCCTGCTGGCGGCCGCCACCGCCTGGGCGGCACGGGCGCGCGACGCCCACGATCGCGAAGCCGGCTCGCTGCTGGCGCGGTGCGAAGAACGGCTGCGCACGGCCCTGGACGCCTGGCCGGTCGACCCCCGGAGCGGGGCGCTGGCACGGGCCCTGGTCCACGACCACAGTGTCGAGCCGGTCCCGGATTTCACGCCCGATGCCAGCCTGCTGGGGCTGAGCGTCCCATTTGGCGTGCTGGCTGCCGACGACCCGCGCCTGGCGGCCACCGTCCGGGCTATCGAGAAAGCCCTGGTCATGCCCTCGGGTCGGGTGCGACGCTACCGCGGCGACACCTACCGCGGCGGCAACCCCTGGCCCCTGTTCAGCCTGTGGCTGGCTTGGCACTACCTGCGCACGGGCCGGACCCGCGATGCGCTTCCGCTCGTTGATCGCGTCCTGCAGGATCGAACCGCGACCGGCCTGCTGGGGGAGCAAGTTGATGCCAGGACCGGGGCGGCCATCTGGGTTGTCCCGCTCGCCTGGGCGCACGCCTGGTACCTGGAAGTCGTCCACGCGATGATCCCGCCGCCGGCGCAGCACAGCCGGGACTACTTCTTCGACGACAACCCGTCGGCCCAACGACTGCGGCGTGGCCGGGCCCTGTATAGCGGTCTGTTCCATTACGGGCTGCCGGTGGCGGCCGGTGCGGCCCGGCCGGCACCGGAGCTGGAAGTCGAATCGCGGGCTGGGGTGGCGCTGAAGTCGGTCACCGCCGAGATCGCAGGTGGGCCAGCGCTTCCGCTGGTCAAGGCTGCCTCCAACGGGCACGGAGTGACGGTGTGGCGGGCCACCTTGCCCGTCGCCGAGCCGGCGACGGTGGTGCGATATCGCATCCGGGGCGATCGGCCGGACGGCCCGCCACTCTACGCCACGGACGCCGATCCCCGCCTCGGCGGCCAGGAATTTGCGGTCGAGGTGGCCCCCGCGGAGCCGCCGGACTGGACCGCCGACGCGCTCGCCTACCACGTCATGATTGATCGCTTCGCCATGGCGGGCGGCCAGCCGTGGCCGCCGCTGGGCTCGGCCACCCAGCTTTATGGCGGCACCCTCGATGGCATTCGGGACCACCTCGACCACATCGCAGCCCTGGGCGTGAACCTGTTGTGGCTCAGCCCGGTACTGCGCAGCCCGAGCCATCACGGTTACGACCAGGCCGACCATTTCGCGGTCGAGCCTCGCTACGGCGGCGATGCCGCCCTACATCGCCTGGTGGACGACGTGCATGCCCGGGGTATGCGCGTGATCCTCGACTTTGTGCCCAACCACACCGGGCGAACCCACCCGCTGTTTGTCAAAGCCGTGCGGGAGGACGCCGGGCCGGCCAGCTTCTACCGGTTCTGGCAGTGGCCGCACTATTACCGGTCGTTTTTCGATCACATCGTCCTCCCCGAGCTCGACACCAGCCAGGAGGCGGTACAGGAGTACCTGGTGGGGGTAGCGCGCCACTGGGTGACCGAATTCGGCGTCGATGGCTTCCGGCTCGACCATGTCCCCGGAGTCGATCCCGCCTTCTGGGTCCGGTTGCGCCGCGAATTGCGCCAGGTCCGCCCGGACGTCTTCCTCCTCGGGGAGGTGGCCGGCGAAGATCCGGAGGTCGCCCCGTACCGCGGCCGGCTCGACGGCGTGGTCGACTTCGGACTGGCCGGTCTGCTGCGCCGCACCTTCGCCGACGGGACCATGCGGCTAAAGGAATTCGATCGAGCGCTGCGGCGTCACGAGCAGGCGCTGGCCGGCCTGGTGCGGGGGACGATCCTCGACAACCACGACATGAACCGGTTCTTGTGGCTGGCCGGCGGCGACAAGGCGCGGCTTCGACTGGCGGCGCTGGCCCTGCTCACCCTGCCGGGCGTGCCGATCCTCTATTACGGCACCGAGGTCGGGCTCTCCCAGCGCCAGGACGGCGCCGGGGAGAACGCCGAAGCGCGGCTGCCCATGCCCTGGGGCCCCGATCAGGACGTGGACCTGCTCGCCTACTTCCAGCGACTGGGCCGGCTTCGGGGTGAGTCGGTCGCGCTGCGCCGCGGTACCCGGCAGACCCTTCTCGCCGACGACGCCGTGTACGCATATCGGCGCACCGCGGGCGAGGAATCGATCGTCGTCGTGCTCAACCGCAGTGATCGCCCGCAGCGCCGGCGGCTGGAGGCCGGCGCCGGGCAATGGATCGATCGGATGGACGCGGCCACGGTGGGCCGGGATGGTTCGGACCTGGAGGTGCTGATGCCGCCCCAGGCCGGAGCCATCCTCGGCGACGCCACGGCGGGGAGGTGATGGGGGTAAGGCTTCGGGAGCGCTAACGAGACACCGACAGAACGAAATTCACAAAAGCGAGGGAAGGCTTATGTTCGACGCAGTGCGAAAGCGAACGGTCGGCGTGCTGGCCCTGGGCGCCGCGGTCAGCATGGCGCTGGCGGCGTGCGGGGGAACCACCGGCACAACCCAGCCGTCCGCCAGTATCAATCGAACCGGCACCATCACGATCTGGCATGGGTGGGAGGGTAGTTACCTCGACACCAAGAAGGCGATCTTTGACGCGTACATGGCGAAGTATCCGGGCGTGACCATCCAGCTGGTCCACAAGCCGAAGCTCGACCAGGCGGTCGTGGCCGCGGTCCCGGCGGGCCAGGGGCCCGACATCATCGCCTGGGTCGATGACTGGGTCGGGAAGATGGCCAAGCTGGAGATCATCAAGCCGCTCGATGACCAGGTCTCCAAAGACTGGCTGACCTCGACCTACAGCAAGCCGGCCGTGGAAGCCGTCACCTTCGACAACAAGATCTATGGCCTGCCCGAGACGGTGGAGGCCATCTCGCTCATCTACAACAAGAAGCTGATCCAGCAGAGCGATATCCCGAAGACCAGCGGTGACCTCCTGACCTTCGCCAAGACGTACCAGCAGAACCATCCGGGCCAGTACGGCATCGTGTGGAACGCCTTCAACGACGCCTACTTCCAGGCCCCCTGGGTGTACGGCTTTGGCGGTTTCTATGTGAAGGCCGACGGGACCGTCGGACTGAAGGAGCAGGGGACCAAGGATGCCGTCAAGTACATCGACAGCTTCAAGTCGGTCTTCCCGGGGAAGCCCGATTATGGCACGGCCGACCAGCTGTTCAAGGACGGCAAGGCGGCCATGATCATCAACGGGCCCTGGTCGGTGTCCGATTATGGAAAGGCTGGGGTCGATTACGGCATCACGACGCTGCCCACCATTTCCAGCACCGGCAAGCCGGCCTCGCCGTTCGTGGGGGTGAAGACCATGATGGTCTCGGCCAACGCCAAGAACGTGCCCCTGGCCGTCGACATTTTGAAGTGGTTCAGCAACAAGGACAATCAGGTCAAGGAGGCGCTCGACAACAAAGAGATCCCCTCCAACCTGGCCGCGCTGGCGGATCCGCAGGTGAAGGCGATTCCTCAGGTCGCGGCGTTCGGCGCGCAGGTCGCCAACGGCGTGCCCCTGCCGAATACGCCATATATGACCGCGCTCTGGGATCCCGTGTCGAAAGGCCTCGAGGCAGCATGGACTGGGAAGGAAAGTGCCGACCAGGCCATGAACGACGCGCAAACGGCAGCGGAAACGAACGTGGCGCAGCTGAAGTAGGAGAACCAGTGTCCCGGAGGGCGGCCGAGCCGCCCTCCGGGTCACCCGATCATGAACAGAGTCCCCGCACGAACCGTCCTGGCGTACTTCGCTCCGATGCTGGTCGGGATCACCCTGATCAGTCTCTTCCCGATTGTCTACAACGCCTACATCTCCCTCACTAACCGCAGCCTCTTCCATTTCCGCCATTTCCAGCTCATCGGGTTGGCCAACTACGCCGCGCTCTTCAGCTCTTTGAACGGCGACTTCTTCATCGTCCTGTTCAAGTCATTCCTCTTCGTCGCCATCTGCATCCCGCTCTTCCTGCTCTTCGGGATGCTGACGGCGCTGGCCGTGAACCACCCGCTGACGCGCTGGAAGTCGTTCTGGCGCGTTGCCCTGATCGTGCCGTGGGCGGTCCCGAGCTATATCACCGCTTTCATCTGGAAGTTCTTCTTCAACGAGCAGTTCGGCACGCTGAACCAGCTGCTGCGCATCCCCTTTGGGCCGAAGGCGGGACTCCCCTGGTTGAGCGATCCGACCTGGGCGTTTGGCTCGATCGTGATCGCCAACGTCTGGATGTCGTACCCCTTCTTCATGGTGGTGCTCCTGGGCGCCCTCCAGAGCATTCCGCTGGAGCTGCTGGAGGCGGCCGCGATCGACGGCGCCAATGCCTGGCAGCGGTTCTGGCGGGTGACGCTGCCGCTGCTCCGGCCGGCCGTCCTCCCGGCGGCCGTCCTGAGCGCGATCCTGACCTTCCAGGTCCTGAACACCGGCTACCTGATCACCGAGGGCGGGCCCTTCACCAGCCCGCTGAAGCCCGGCGCCACCGAGTTCGTGATGATCTACGCGTTCCGGCAGGCTTTCCAGCTCTTCCGGTTTGGCTACATCGCGGCCTTTGCGGTGGTCATGTTCACGCTCCTCTTTGGCGTGACCATGACGAGCCTGCGATACACCGGGCTGGTGGAGGAGCAGGCCCGATGAGACGGGGGCACCTGGGGACCAGCCTGCTCATTCACGGCTTCCTGGTGGCCATGCTGATCATTGCCGTCTTCCCGGTCTTTTTCGTGCTCCAGGCCTCGGTGCGGCCGGGACAGTCGCTGTACACGCTGACCCTGAGCCTCTGGCCAGACCATCCCACCCTCGACAACTTCCACTACATCCTGACGCAGATCCCGTTCCCGACCTGGCTGCGCAACAGCCTGATCGTCTGCACCGCCACCATGTTCGCCGGGCTGGTCGGCTCGGCCACCGGGGCCTACGCCCTTTCGCGGTTCAGGTTCGCCGGCAAGCGGATGACCCTGATCCTGCTGCTGGCCATCCAGTCGTTCCCCACGGTCCTGGCGCTGATCCCCATTTACATCATCCTGCGGCTGGTACACCTGATCGGGACGCCCATCGGGCTGATCCTGGCGTATGTCTCGGTGGCGCTGGTGTTCGCCGCCTGGAACCTGAAGGGCTACTTCGACACCATCCCGCACGAGATCGATGAGGCCGCGCTGATGGACGGCTGCACGCCCACCCAGGCGTTCCTCCGGGTGACACTGCCCCTGGCCGTGCCGGCGCTGGCGGTCACCGCGCTGCTGATGTTTATTACTGGCTGGAACGAGTGGGTGATGGCCCAGACGCTGCTATCCGATGAGAACACCTACACGGTCCCGGTCGGCCTGTGGGGCCTGCAGAACGACTACCGGATCCCGTGGGGTTACTTCGCCTCGGCCGCCCTGATTGTCTCCGTCCCGATCATGACCCTGTTCCTCTTGCTCCAACGCTACTTCCGATCTGGGCTCACGGTGGGCGGGGTCAAAGGATGAGCCGCGTCACCATCCAGGATGTGGCGAAGGCCGCCCGGGTCTCCGCCACGACGGTCTCGTTTGCCTTCAACCAGCCGGGGCAGCTGAGCGTGGCGACCCGCACGCGGGTCCTCTCCACGGCTCGCCGGCTGGGGTACGCCCCCCACCCATCCGCCCGCTCGCTCTCGACCAAGCGCCATGGCTCGATCGGGCTGCTCACCCCCCAGCCCCTGGAGGTCGTGTTCGCGAATCCGTTTGTATCCGAGCTGCTGCAGGGCATCGGGGCGGTGTGCGCCCAGCACGACATGACCCTGCTGCTGGTCCCGCCCCTGAACGGGTCCCTGGAGAGCGCCGTGGGGCGGGCTCCGGTGGACGGGGTGATCAGTCTTGGGCTCAACGCCGGCGACCCCGCGCTGGAGACGCTCGCCCGGTTCGGCCTCCCTTGGATCCTGATCGACGCCGAGGCGCCGTCGGGGGTGGCGACCGTGAACGTTGATGACTTTGGTGGCGCCGCGCTGGCCGCTCACCATGTCCTGGAGCTCGGCCATCGACGGATCGCCGTCATCGGACTGGGCCGGACCAGCCCCCAGCGGGCGCAGCTGGGCATCGGTGCCCGGCGGCTGGCCGGTTACCGGGGGGCCATCGACGCGGCCGGGGTGCCGGCTCCCACGGTCGACCCGGGCGGGGTGACGTTCGCGGCAGGCACCCAGGCGTTTCGAAAACTCTGGCGGGCGCGCCGCAAGCCCACGGCGGTGCTGGCCATGAGCGACATGGCGGCGCTGGGGCTGATGGCGGCGGCCCGTGACGCCGGAGTCCGCATTCCGGAGGACCTCTCGGTAGTGGGGTTCGATGACCTGCCGATGGCAGCCTGGGCCCATCCCGGACTGACCACGGTGCGCCAGCCGATCGCAGAAAAGGGCCGGCAGGCTGCCCGGCTGCTGATCGACAGCCTCGCCGGTAAAGCGGTCCATTCCCCCAAACCGTTGCCGACCGAACTTATCCTGCGAGGATCAACAGGACGACACCCGTAAGCCCGGTGGCTTGATGCGCCGGCGTCGATACCCGCTCGGGCTGCTGCGCACGGGGGCGCTGGCAGCGCTGGGGCTCGTCAGCCTGGCGCTGACGGCACCGCTGGCCCCGTTCGGCGGCGCGAGCGCTCCCGGCCATTCCGACGCGGCGGACGTCTGGACGACCGGCGACAAAGTCGCCGTCGGTACGGCGGTGGAGAGTCCGGCGTCACCCCTCTGGTTCACGGCAGTCCGGGGTGGCCTGGCGGACCTCCTCTATCCCCGAGTCGACCAGGACAACCTGCGCCAGTTCGGATACCTGGTCACCGACGGGTCCAGCTTCCTCTTCGACAGCATGCGCGATGGCCTCGCAGTCAGCCGGGTCATCGACGACCGAGCCTTGCTGTATCAGACCACCGTGACCGATCCGGCCCATGGATTTGTGCTGGTCTCCGAATTTGTCGTCGACCCGGCGCGGCCGGTGGTGCTCCTGCAGACCCAGTACATCGGGCCCCGCAGTTTTCACGTTTACGCGTACCTGGTGCCGCATCTCCTCGATGGCGGACGGGGGCAAACCGGCTGGTTCGCGCCGAACCGCGCCTACGTATCCAGGCTCGACCGCTGGCTGGCCGTCGGAAGCACGGCCTCGATGGCCCGACACACGGCCGGCTACCTGCGCGTCAACGACGGGTTCGAAGAGCTGCGCCACTTCGACCTGGTGCACCGGGATGACCGCGCCGGTCCCGGCCGCATCACCCTGACCTGGGAGGTGCCCAATGCCAGTGAGTGGACGGTGGCGTTAGGAATGGGCAGCAGCCAGGCGCAGGCGGACGGCAGCGTCACGGACAGCCTGAAGGCCGGCTTCGCAGCGGTGCGCGCCGCCTATCGGGACGGCTGGCTGCGCTATGCCGCCCGCCTCGACTCGCTTGGCGGCCGGGCCACCTCCCTCTACTACCACAGCGCCGAGATCATCAAAGCCGCCGAGGACCGGCAGCAACCGGGCGCGATCGTGGCCTCGCTCGCGCTTCCGTGGGGGAACGCCACTCTGGACTCGCCCGTGGATGTCGGCTACCGCAAGGTCTGGCCGCGCGACCTCTACCACGCGGCCAGCGGTCTGCTGGCGGCCGGCGACGAGCGGACCGCCATGGATGTGGTCCACTTCATGCGAAGCCAGCAGCTGGCCGACGGCAGCCTGCCCCAGAACACGGACCTGGACGGCCGCCGGCAGTGGATGGGCGATCAGCTCGACGAAACCGCCGATGCCATCCTGCTGGCGGTGCGCCTGGCCCCGCGGATCGCCCCGGGGAGCGGGCCGGACATCGCCGCGGCTGCAGAGTACCTGGTGCGCCGCGGCCCCTCCACCGAACAGGAGCGCTGGGAGGAGAACAGCGGGTACTCGCCGGCCACCATGGCCGCCGAGATCGCGGCCCTGCGGGCGGCCGCGCAATGGGCTCGAGCCCGGCAGCGGACTGCCCAAGCGACGCGCTGGCAGGCGGTGGCCGATCAGTGGGATGCCCAAGTCGAGGCCCTCACCTACGTGACCAGCGGTCCGCTGGGCAGCGGCTATTACCTGCGGATCAGCGCCGATGGCCACCCCACCGCGGATGATCCGCTCACCATCGCCAATGGGGGCGGCACCTTCGATCAGCGGCTGATCGTCGATCCCAGCTTTCTGGAGCTCGTTCGGCTGGGCATCCGGCCGCCGGCAGACCCGCGGATCCGGAGCACGCTGGCGGTGCTGGATGCGGTTGACCGGGGCGACAGCCGCAGCGGGTCGGGGTGGTATCGGTACCCCCACGATGGCTACGGCGAGAGCACACTGGGCGGACCGCCCGACGGGCACGGGCACCTGTGGCCGCTGCTTTCAGGCGAGCGAGGGGTGTATGCCGTGCTGGCCGGTGACGACGTGGCGCCCTTGGTGCGGGAGCTCGAGGCCTGGGCGGGACCGGAACAGCTGCTCTCCGAGCAGGTCTGGGAGGGGATCGGAGCCCCTACCGGCTCGGCCCGGCCCCTGGTCTGGGCCCACGCCGAATACATCGTCCTGTTGCGGGCGACCCTGACCGGTCGCGTCGATGACCAGCCGGGGTAGGCCCGAATCCATGCAAACGCACTCGCACCTTGGGCGCGGATGCGCTCTTCACGTGCTCATCGCCTCCTTCGGCTCGTCTCCCCCCGCATCCCAATCTGCTTCGTCCGCTCGGTGGATCCGGTCTAAACTCGGCTCATGCCGCGACTCCGGGCCACCGACTCCGGGCAGGTGTACAACGTCGATATCCCGGAGCTAAGGGTCACCCGAGATACGGATGGGATCTACGTGCTGCATGGACGCGGGCACTTCATGACCTTCCAGACAAGGGAGGAGGCCTTCGAGCACAAGCGCGAGATCGAGGCGGCCACCGGCGGCGGCAGCAACTGGATCAAAAAGTAGGCCGCCTTGCGGACCTCTTCACCCTCCCCTTGAGGGAGAGGGCGGGGTGACGGTGTCAGTTCGCGGGAGTACTGAGCAAGCTATCGCGTTGCTGAAGCGATCCGCCAGTGCGCGGCGATCCGGTCCGCGGACAGGGCGGTCGGGTAGATGGCGACCTCGTCGATGAGCGCGTTGGTGAAATGCCCGTCTGGCCGGCGGCCGATAGTCAACGAATCATTGGTCTGTTTCGGGACGGCTGTGACGCTGAGACTATTGTCCAGCTTGCCGTTGATATAGAGCTTCGCGGTCGTTCCGTCGTAAGTCGCCACCACGTAGTACCAGGTATTCAAGGCCAGCAGCTGCAACGAAGTGACCGTCGGGCCAACGTCTGCCGTCACCCG
>DASPZT010000068.1:0-2099 GCA_035636135.1 Candidatus Limnocylindria bacterium
CGAGTAGCGGCTGGCCAGGTGCGCGTCGAGTGCCGCGATCAGCCGGCGGGCGTCGGCGGACTCGAAGGACTCGGCGGCGACGGTGATCTTCAGGTCAGCCCACCCGACCGCTGATCAGCAGGATCCCGATCACCCCCGTGATCACCGCCGCGGTCAACTCCAGCGGGCGCTGGGGGATCAGCGTGCCCAGCCGGTTGCCGGCGACGACCGCCAGGGCGCTCACGCTCCAAAGGGCCAGCGTCGACGCCAGCAAGACCGGGACGGGGCGCTGGTAGCGGGCCTGCAGGGCGGCGGTAGCCAGCTGGGTCAAGTCGCCCCACTCGGCAATGAAGACGACCAAGAATGCGGTCATAAACGGCCCCCGGTGGCGGCGCTCCTCGCGCACAATCTCCTTCTGTTCGACCTCGGCTTGCTTGCGAAAATTCCTCCGGACGAGGACGGCCGCCACCAGCACGAATGCCAGCCCGGCCACGATTCGCACCGGCTCTCGGGGCAGGAAGCCGAGCAGCGACCCGGCGAAGACCGCGACCACGGACTGGATGACGAACGCCAGGGCCGTGCCGGCGAAGACCGGGAGGGGGCGCAGCCGGCTGGCCATCAACAACGTCGCCAGGGCCGTCTTGTCGGGGAGCTCCAGCAGGAAGATGACCGCGAAAACGCTCAGCCCGATGGTGAGGTCGGTCGGCACCAGTGGAGTCTACGGAGAAGGAGGTCTAGCGGGCCCAGAGCGGGAAGGAGACCAGGAAGATCACGACGCCGAGCCCCAGGGTGCGCATGCTAGCCTGCCAGCGCCAGCTCGGGTCCCTGGGAAGAGGTTACCTTCCCGTTGAACCGATAGCCGACGCCGCGCTTGGTGTGGATGTAGGTGGGCTTGTTGGGCTGGGGCTCGATCTTGGCCCGCAGCCGGGAGATGTGCACCCGCAGGCCCTCCTCGTAGGCCTCCTCGTCGCCGTCCCAGGCTTTGGCCAGCAGGGTCTCGTTGGTGACCACCCGGCCGGCGTTGCGCACCAGCAGGAACAGCAGCTTGGACTCGGTGGGGGTGAGGGTCAGCTGCTTGCCGCGCACCCGCGCCCAGTGCTGGACAAAGTTGATCTGCAAATCCGGGTCGATGACGACCTCGGGCTGCTCCACCCCGGCGGATTCGCCGAAGCGGCGCAGGACGCGCTGGATGCGGGCCACCAGCTCTTCCTTCTCGAATGGCTTCACGATGTAGTCCTCGGCGTACATTTGCAGGCCCTCGACCTTGCTCTCCAGGGCCGCCACGGCGCTGAGGATCATGATCGGGACGTCGAGGTGACTCTTGATTCGCCGGCACAGCTCGAATCCATCCATGTCCGGCATCATCAGGTCCACCACCACGAGGTGGGGGATGCCGTCGTGGAGCTTGCGCAGCGCCTCCGGGCCGCTGCCGGCGGTCATGACCTCGTACCCCGCGTGCTCGAGGATCCGCTTGAGGATCTCGCGAGCCATCGCGTCGTCGTCCACGATCAGGACCCGGTAGCGGTTGACGATGTTCACTCCCTGCCGACCCGCCAGGATCGCGCGCCTAACGGCGGAGCGGCCGCCATGAATCTGGATACCCTGCAGCAAGAGGGTTTCGCCCTCGCCCTGCACTGGTATATGACCGGGTTCGTCCATTTCCTTACGGTTCCTCTTGACGATGTGATGAAGCTTGTCGCACGCGAGTGACAGCCCCTGCTGGTCCATCACGCGGGCTGCGGGTGACCTGTCCACACGGTAGGGAGTGGGGCTTACGGCTGCTCTTACAGGGCCCGAACCAGGATGGGCCGAATGCCCGTGGGCTCAGAAAAGGGAGGCGAGCGGTGCCTCTCGCCTCCCTCTGCCCTGATCCTACGGTCCGGCGGACCGGTGGAAAACGGTCAGAGGGCCCACCCAGGGCGCCATTCGGGCCCCCGCGGAATTGGTGCCGGGCCCAGCCCGAACCTACCGGATCGAGCTAGCATCCCGGGCGCGGATGCGGCCTAAGCCCGAGGCCGCCGGAACAAACTCGCATCTTGGGCGCGGATGCGGCCGATCCGGGCGTCGTCTCCTGCGCGCGCTCGGTCACGCATCGACGGATGCGCTCCCTCGCGTGCTCG
>DASPZT010000069.1:0-4857 GCA_035636135.1 Candidatus Limnocylindria bacterium
ACCATCGCCACCAGCTCGCCGGCTGAGACGTCGAGGTCGATCTCGAACAGCACCGGGCCCGCGCCGTAGCCGGCGCTCAGCCCGCGCACCTCCAGCAAGCGGCCATTGTCAGTCATTGGCCCCACCCCCACCCTCACCATCCGCCTGGGTCGGGGATGCGTCTGCGCCACCTTGGCGTGCGTAGCGCTCACCGAGATAGGCCTCGATCACCCTGGGGTCGCGGAGCACCACCTCCGGTTTGCCTTCGGTGAGGGGCCGGCCGAAATTCAGCACCAGGGCCCGCGTGCACACGCCCACGATCACGCGCATCACGTGCTCGATCAGGACGATGGTGACGCCCTGCCGGTTCACCTGGCGGACCATGTCCAGGGCCTGCTCGATCTCGACGGGGTTGAGGCCGGCCATCACCTCGTCGAGCAGCAGCAAGCGCGGTCGCATGGCCAGCGCCCGGGCCACCTCCAGCCGCTTGCGGTCGGGCACCGTGAGCCGTCGCACCGGATAGTCGCGCTTGGCCGCCAGCCCGACCAGGTCGAGCACGGTGTCGGCATAGGCCAGCGCCTGGCGCGGCTGGAGCCGGCCGGATGGCTGCCCAAAGAGGGCGCCGGTAGCCGCATTCTCCCGGACGGTCATGGACCCGAACGGCCGCACGATCTGGAAGGTGCGGCCGATCCCCAACCGGGCGATCCGGTGGGCCGGCAGCCCCGCGACGGAACGGTCCTCCCATCGGATCTCGCCGGCATCGGTGCCGTACAGGCCGCTGATGCAGTTGAGCAGGGTGGTCTTGCCGGCGCCGTTGGGCCCGATGATGCCGAAGATCTCGCCGGGCTCGACGCTGAAGCTGACCTCGGTCAGCGCCGCCACCCCGCCGAACCGCTTGCTCACGCCGCGGACCGCGAGCTGGCTCATACGCTCGTCTCCCGCAGGCTGCGCCGCAGCGCGCCCAGCGAAAGCCGGCTCTGACCCCCGAAGAAATCGATCACCCCGCGGGGGAGGAAGATGACCGTCACCGCCAGCAGCACGCCCAGCCCGATCTGCGAATAGGCGGCGGCGCCGCCGCCCCCCGCCAGCCGGAGGATGACCAGCTCCAGGGTGACTGCGCCGGCGACGGGTCCCAGCAACGTCCCGGCACCCCCCAGGACGGCCATCAGGATCATCTCGACGTTGTACTCAATGGGGAAGACGTTCTCCTGGTTGATGAAGGTGTTCCACTGGGCGAAGATACCGCCGGCCAGGCCGGTGAGGGCGGCCGCGATCATCAGCGCCGCCACCTTATAGAAGGTGGTGTTGACGCCGATCACGGCGGCCGCCTCCTCGTTCTCCCGAATGGCGAGCAGGCCGTAGCCGAAGCGCGTGTGCAGGATGACCCAGGTCACCAGCACCGCCAGGGCGGCAGCCGCCAGCATCAGATAGAAGAACAGCAGGTTCGAGCGCACGATGGGGAGGAACAATCCGGTGGAGGCGCCCAGTGGCTGCAGGTTGTTCACCACCTCTCCCACCGCCACCCCAACGCCCAGGCTGGCCACCGCGAAATAGTGGCCGTGCAACCGCAGCAGCGGGACCCCGATCACGAGCGCGAACAGCGCCGGGACCACGGGTGCCAGGAGCAGCGCCAGGACGAAGGGCCATTGGCGGAGGCTGACCAGGACCCCGGTGGTGTAAGCCCCCAGTCCGAAGAAGGCGACGTTGCCGAAGCTGGCATATCCGGTGAGCCCGCCGATGATGTTCCAGGCGGAGGCCAGCACCACGAACATCGCCACCGTGGTGGCCACCCGAAACCACAACCGGTCGGTCAGGAACGGAAGGCCCAGCTGTTGCCCCGCGTCGGTCGAGCTGAGCGGGGCCAGCAGCACATAGAGCAGGACGACGGCCGCGCCTCCCAGGAACAGCCGCCGCAGCGCGGTGGCCGGCGGGCGAAAGGGCTTGGTCACGCCAGCCGGCCGAGCAGCCCCTGGGGGCGAAAAGCCAGCACGACGACCAGGACGGCGAAGGCGATGGCATTCGAGTAGCCGGCGCCCAGCCCGGGAGCGTTCAGCCCCAGCACCTGGATGAGTCCGAAGAGCAGGCCGCCGGCGATCGTGGCACTGACCCGGCCCAGCCCGCCCAGGATCACCACCGCGAACGACTGCAGCGTAAACGGGTCGCCGGCGGTGGGGGTAATCGATTGCTGCAGGCCGATCAACCCGCCAGCGACCCCGGCGAAGGCCGCCCCGATGGCAAAGGTCAGGGCATAGACATGCCGCAGGTCGATCCCGACCAGCTGGGCGGCGTCGCGGTCGGCCCCGACGGCCTGGATGCCGGCGCCGATCCGGGTCCGGTTGAGGACGAACCAGAGCACCAGCGCGAGCAGCATGGCAACCCCCAGCCGGGCCAGGCCGATGTACGGGATGGTGACCGAGCCGAGGCTGAGCCCACTGCCCGAGTAGCTAGGGGTGACCGATCGGAAATCCGGCGAGAAGATCAGCAGGAGCAGGCTCACGATCACCAGGTTGATGCCGAAGGTGAGCAGGAAGGTGAACAGCAAGGGTGCCCGGATCACGCGATTGATGAGTCCGCGCTGCAGACCGTAGCCCAGCGCAAACAGCACCACCGCGTCCACCGGCAGGCTGAGGAAGGGATCGACCCCGAGACGGCTGAAGAGGACCCAGGTGACGTAGGCGCCGATGATCACGAACGCGCCGTGGGCCAGGTTGACGATATTGAGGATGCCCCACACCAGGCTGAAGCCGAGGGCCACGGACACGTAGACCCCACCGAGCAGCAGCCCCAGGACCAACTGCTGGAGAAGCTGGCTCACCGGGGGGCTAAATCAGCGCTGCGACCAGGAGGGCGTCGGGTACTGGGGCTGCCCGTTGGCGACGTTGGGCGGGAAGACGGTGTAGTGGACGCCGCCCTGGATCTGCTCCACCACCATCGGCTTGAAGACGTTGATGCCGCGGCTGTCAAATTTGATCTCGCCGAAGAAGGTCATGACGTCCAGGCTGGCCAGCGCATCGCGCACCTTGGCGGGGTCCAGGGACTTGGCATTCTCCATGGCCTTCTGCAGCGCCAGGCAGGCGGCCGTCGACTCCGCCACATGGTAGTCGGGCGCGGCGGTGGCGCTGTACTTGGTCTTGTAGGCCAGTACGTACTGGTTGACCGAGAGATAGAACTGCGGGGAGTACTTGACCTGCGGCGTCCACTGCGACCCGTCGTACACGTAGTTGGCATCATGGCCCAGGGCGTTGACGAAGTCGGGCGTGGAGGGGCCCACCGAGTAGGCGAAGATCTTGGCGTTGATGTTGAGGTCCTTGGCCGCCTTGTTGATGGCGATGGCTTCCGCCAGGTGGCCGGAGTTGAGGATGATGTCGGGGTTGAGCGGCTTGACCTGGCTCAACAGCCCACTCAGGTCGGGAGCCGCCGCCGGGTAGGTCTTGTTGAAGACGACCTGCATCCCTTTGGAGGGGGCATATTCCACGACGGCCTTGGCCACCTCAACCGAGAAGTTGTCATTGGCGGAGAGCATGGCCACGGTCGTGGGCTTGGGGGAGAGCGTGGCGGCCATATCGATCACGCCGGTCAGGTACTTGTTGGCCGGCGACAGCACGCCAAACGTGTACTTGTAGCCCTTGCTGAAGATGGCCTGGGCGGCGCCGTTCGCTTCCACCATGGGGATGCCGTCTTTCTCCGCGATCACGGCGTCCGTGGCGGTGGCGGCGCTCCCGTACGGGCCCAGGATGAATTGCGCATGCTCGGCGGTGATCAGCTTTTCCAGGAGCGTGGCGGAGAGGTCGGGCTTGCTCTGGTCGTCCTCGTAGATCAAGGTGACCGGGTGTTTGACGCCGTTGACGGTGATCCCGCCCTGGGCCTGGATCCAGTCGTACCAGAGGTCGTACCCCTGCTTGGCCAGGTTCCCCTCTTTCGCCTGGGACCCGGTCAGGGAAATGGCGCTACCGATGACGAGAGGCGAGCCGATCGATGGCGAGGGTGGGTTGGCCGCACCCCCACACGCGGTGGCCAGCATTGCCGAGGCGACCAGAGTGACCAGCAGCTTCCCTTTCATGTCCATCAATCTAGCGCGTTACCGGTCCGGTTTGCCAGCCGCTCGCGGCCCCGGGCGCTGCTGCTTGGGTGAGGTCTGACGCGAATACACCAGGACGGTCCGCTCGAACTCGATCACCACCGTGCCGTCCTGATTGTAGCCGCGGGTCCGCACGCGCACGATGCCTTGCCCCGGCCTCGACCGGGAGGCCCGGGTCTCGAGCACCTCGGATTCGGCGTAGATGGTGTCGCCGGCAAAGACCGGTGCCGGCAGCGTGACCTTGTCCCAGCCCAGGTTGGCCACCACATTCTGGCCGATGTCGGGCACGCTCAGCCCGGTGACCAGGGACAGGGTCAGGCAGCTGTTCATCAGCGGCCGGCCGAACTCGGACCGCGCCGCGAAATCGGCATTGAAGTGGATCTGGTTGGTGTTGCAGGTCAGCAGGGTGAACCAGGTGTTGTCCACTTCGGTCAGCGTGCGTCCAAGCTGGTGGCGGTACACCTCGCCCACCTTGAAGTCTTCGAAGAAGCGCCCCGGCCAGCTTTCCTCCATCCGATTCCTCCTCCTAATATGACCGCGGCAGCCCGAGCACGTGCTCGGCCACGTAGGCGGTGACCAGGTTGTTGGTGACCGGCGCCACCAGGTAGAGCCGCGCCTCCCGGAATTTCCGTTCGATCCCCATCTCCACGGCCATCCCGCTGCCGCCGTGCACAGTCATCGCCACCTCGGCCGCTTCCCAGGCAGCCTCGGAGGCCAGCAGCTTGGCCGTGTTGGCCTCCGCCCCGGCGGCCCGTCCCGCGTCGAACAGGCTGGCGGCTCGCCAGCGCACCAGCGAGGCC
>DASPZT010000070.1:0-4207 GCA_035636135.1 Candidatus Limnocylindria bacterium
CCCAGCAGGAGCAGCGCGCCGGCACTGGCGTTGCCCAGGAAGAGCACCAGCACATAGAGGAAGGTTAGCGTCAGGAGACCGCGGCGGATCGAGGTTCCGGCGTCGCCGCGCCGGAACAGCCAGCCGTTGGCCAGGAACGCGATCGGGACGCCGAGCGCGTACACGGCATTGAACAGGCAGACCTGGCCCAGGTCGTGGTGCGCCCGCCAGATGAAGATGGACAGGAAGGTGGCGGCGAACAGGTTGGCGGCGGTGTAGGCGGAATGGACCGCCAGCATGCGCCACGCCTGCCGGTCGAGCTGGTAGTGAAATCGGGTCAGCGCCGGCGGTCGCAGCACCAAGTTGGACTGGTCCCCCAAATGAAAACACGCAGACGTCGCACCAGAGCAAACGGCCGGTACCATGGCCCCTTGCCGCGCACCGGGCGGGCCCGCAGGTTGTGACGCAAGTGTGACCTCGCGTAAGGTTCTGTCACCCGACGCCGGATCCCGCAACGTCCGTCGCAATGGCCCGCCACTAGGCTCCGCTTGGGCACTCGTAAGGTGCCCGCCACAAGGGGGTCACACACGGACCTGAACGCGATTCGGCAGACGGGCTACCCATCGGCGGCGCCCGCGACCGCGCCCTCGCCGCAGGCGGAGGCCGCCGCGCTCCTCGGCGCGCTGGGGGCCGGGACCATGTCCCCGGTGGCCTACGACACCGCCTTCCTGGCCCGGCTGCGCCGGCCCGGTGCGCCGGACGCCCTGGCGTACCCCGCGACCCTCCGCTGGCTGCTGCAGGCGCAAAACGCTGACGGCAGCTTTGGCACCACCCTCCCAATCCCCAAAGAGCGCGTCCTCTCCACGGTCAGTGCGGTGCTGGCCCTGGCCGCGTTGCCGCCCGGCGAGCACCAGGAGAGCGCGCACCGGGCTCGGCTGGCCGCGCTCACCTATCTCTGGGAGAAAACGGGCGACTGGCAGACCGGGCTGACGCCGGTCGGGTTTGAGCAAATCCTCCCCACCCTGATGGACGATGGCCGCCTCCGCCAACTGCCGCTGCCCTTCGACCGGTTCGCCGGGGTGGCAGCCCAGCGGGAGGCCAAGCTCGGCCACATCCCGCCCACCCTGATCTACAAGATGCCCACCCTGCTGCTCCATTCGCTGGAGTACCTGGGGAGCCGGCTCGACGTCGACGCAGCCGTCGCCCAGCTCTCCGAGAACGGATCATTCGGGAACTCACCGTCCGCGACGGCGTACTTCCTGGAGCGGGGCGGCGCCGCCCCAGCGGCCTGGGCCTACCTGGATAGCGTCGTCGACACCGAGGGCGGCGTCCCCGACGTGACGCCGTTTGAGGTGTTCGAACGGGCCTGGGTGCTCTACAACCTGGTTCGTGCCGGGCTGGTCGTTCCCGACGCGGACCGGCACCTCCGCTACCTGGCGTCCAGCCTCACCGACGACGGTGTGGGGTGCTCCCGGACGGGGCTGCGTCCGGACGCCGACGACACCGCCATGACGCTCACCGTGCTCCAGCGCTACGGGCAGTCCCCGGTCGCCGGGCCGCTGCGGTCGTTCGAAGGCATCGAGTATTTCCACACCTTCCCCCTGGAACGCGAGCCCTCTCCCACCGTGAATGCGCACGTGCTGGAGGCGCTCGCCGCCTGCCAATCGTTCCCCACCCGCGCCAGCATGGAGCAAAAGGTCGTTCGGTTCCTGCGCGATCAGCGCGTAGACGGCGCACACTGGGTTGACAAGTGGCATAGTTCCCCCTTCTATGCCACCGCCCGCGTCGTCTTCGCGCTTACCGCGTCGGCACCCGACCTCTGCCTCCCCGCCCTACGGTGGCTCGCCGAAACCCAGCGCTCGGACGGGTCATGGGGTTGGTTTGAGCAGGGAACCGCGGAAGAGACCGCCTACGCCGTGCAGGCGTGGCTGGCGGTGCCAGCGGCGCAGCGCGAGGAGCTGCGAGTGAACCTGGGCGCGGCGGAGGCCTTCCTCGCGGAGACGGCCGGCGAGCCGTTTATCCCGCTCTGGGTGGGCAAGGGCCTGTACGCCCCGGTCCACATCGTTGAATCGGCCATCTTGTCCGCTCGGACTCTCCTGAAGGGGGCGAACTCGCATGTTTGATCGCCGCATCACCAAGCTGAAGGACGCGCTGCTCCGCTTTACGGACGAAGCCAAGATCATCCAGCACCTCGAGGACGATGAGCGGCGGGGCTGGCGCCTGGCCGAAGCCTGCGCGCTGTCCCTGGTGCTGCATCCCTCGGCCAGCTTCGACCAGGCCCTGGCCCTGGTCCGAACGATTGCCTACGCCCAGTACATCGACGACTACATCGAGGAAGAGCACCCCGAGCTGGACATGGTGGACTACCGCCGCGTCGGCCAGCTCTTCCTCATCTGGCACAACCGCGACCTCAGCCAGATGCCGGTGGCCCACGCCAATGTCGCCCGAAAGATGGAGGAACAGTTCGCGGAGGACGAGGTCTCCGAAGAGTGGACTCCGATGCGCCGCCTGGTCTGGGAGAAGTTCATCTTCACGCTGCTCCAGGAAAACCACTGGGTGAAGCACCAGGAGCAGGTCAGCCTCGATGCCTACCTGGCCAACGGCCTCTATACCATCGCGCTCCCCATCGTCCAGGTGAGCATCCTCGCCTTCGCCTACCAGGACGTGCCACAGGAGCTCAAGAACCGGCTCTTCGGTCACATCTGCCAGGCCTCGCGGGTGGTGCGCATCGCCAACGACCTGCACAGCTACGAGCACGAGCACGCCCACGGCCGGTTCAATTCCCTGAACCTGGCCGCCGGAGCCTTGAACGGCGCCTCCCAGGGCAACCCGCGGAAGGACGCCCGGCTGGTGATGGAGCGGGAGCTGGAGCTCCTGGAACGCGGCGTGGCCCGGGAGCGCCGCACCGGTCCGACGCAGGACTTCCTCCGCCGCCTGGTATCCAGCACCCACGCCGCCATCGACTTTTATGACTCCCTCGCCACCCATGGGTCGGGTTCGGCGCTGCGCGACCAGACCTGGATGCTCCAGGAGAAGGCGGGCTAAGGAGCCGGAATGAGCGGCGCCCTCAAGCTGACGTTCTCCAAGCGCGGAGCCCCAGCCAAGTCCTCCACGGCGGCCCAGGCCGCCGTCGAGATGGAGCGTCGCGTCGTCTTCATTCGCTGGCTGGCCATCATCGTCGCGACAGGGGCACTGCCCTTCCTCCGCCTGGGGAACGAGACCATCCCGCTGATGGCGCTGGTGGTGTTCACCGCCGCCTACAACTTGGCGCTGCAGCTGCTGGTGCCCCGCGGGCCCCGCTGGTTGAACGCCGGCTATATCTCATCGGTTGGCGACGTCTTGATCTGCACCGCCGGGGTGGCGATCAGCGGTGGCATCACCTCCCCCTTCTCGCTGGCCTACTTCCTGGTGGTGGCCATGGTCGCCGTGCGGTTCGGCGGATTGGCGACCATCATGGCCGTGACCACCACCACCGTCAGCTATCTGGCGGTGGTCTACTACGTCAACTTCCGTTCGGGTGGACTTGCCGACCCGGTGGCGGGGTTCACCAACGTCGTCATCCAGATGGGCTTCGTGGGGCTCACCGGCTTCTTCAGTGCCTTCCTGGGCGACCGCGCCCGCAAGGCCGAGCAGGCCCTGCAGGAAGAGCTGGAGCGCGCCCACGCCGCCCTCTCCCAGGTCACCGTGGAGCTAAACCGCGACCTCGAGTTCGAACAGACCTGCCAGCTGGCGGCCGAGAAAGGCCGCGCCCTGCTGCAGGCGGACGTGGTGCTGCTCCAGGTGCAGATGCCGTCCCTGCTGGGGACCGACGGCGATACCGTAGCGCCCAAGCTCTTCATCGATTGGAGCCCCGAGCTGGCCCAGGCCCACGCCGGGACCGACCTCGCCGCGGCCCGGCTCAGCCTGAACCCGGTGACGGGCGAGCAGGTGATCCCGGTCGCGGACCCGAACGTGTTCATGACCGTGGAGCACAAAGCGCTGCCGGCGGGCATCTGGGTGCGAGTCCCGGTGTTCCATGGCGCGCGCGCCATCGCGGACCTGGTGATGGGCTTCGCCGGACGGGAGCTACCGCTCCGGGACACCGAGCAGGAACTCCTGCTCACGTTCGCCGAGCGGGCCGGCATCGCCATGCGCAACGCCCACACGTTGGATCAGGCCCAGCGGCTGTCGGTGACGGACTCTGTCACCGGGTTGCCCAACCACCGCTACTTCCACACCCGTCTCGATG
>DASPZT010000071.1:0-8969 GCA_035636135.1 Candidatus Limnocylindria bacterium
GCGGCCAACGCGACCTCGCTATGGGCGCTGCCGGGCCTCCGGGCTGCGCGGACGTCCGGAACGGAACACGCAATACGTTCATTCGCTTACCTCCGCAAGCTGAGACTTGGGACCGACTATCACGGGAACCACGCACCGGGCAAGACCGGCGAAGCTCCCTGGTCCCTGTCTAACTATCATTAGAGCTTATATCACCGCTATGTCAACATCGGATATACCACAAATTTACAAGCTCAGCCGTAGCGGCTTCGAGGCCAAATCACCGAGCTCAGCGGCTGGTGTCGGGCGCATCGATCATTCCCCAGGCGTCCATGAGGAGTGCTTGCAGTGTTGCGTAGCCGATGTGGCCGAAGCCGTGGTCGCCCCATTGCGGGCCCCAGCTGTTCGCAAATTTGAACATTCGGTTGCGCCGATCGAAGCCGACGATGCACACCGCGTGGCCGCCCAGGTAGTCCGTACCGGTCGTGGGCATGGGGATGATGCCGCCGGGGGCGTCCATGAAGCCCTCGTGCACCATCACCCCGGCGATGAAACAGTTGCCCAGCAGGTAGGCCTCCATCTCCCCGATGCGGCTCAGCCGCGCGTAGCTCTTGGATTGGTAGGGCCGCGCCGCATCGCGCTGCTCCGCGGTGGGCTCCTGGTTGAGGCGCTCCAACTGGTAGGGCATGCGGTCGAGGGTGCAGACGCCCTGCTCCTGGATGATCTTCATGGCCTCCCGGATGGTCATGCCGCCATCCTGGGGTTTCCGCTGCCGCTGGCTGTAGAGGTACAGGGGCGAGAACTGGTGGGCGCGGTCCTTCAGCGGCCAGCGATGTTCGAGGCCTTCCTGGAAGCTTTTGTCGTAGTAGGCGGCGGCGCAGGCCACGCAGGTGCCGGCCGGACCCTGGTCGAAAATCGGCGGGACCTCGTCGGCATGGTCGACCCGCTCGGGCAGTGGCACCGCGGCTAGAAACTGCGCGATGGGGTAGTCGCGCTCGTCGTAGTCATCCTTCACGCAGCCGAGCGCATAGCGAGCCATGAGCGCCCGCCATTCTAGTGGACTTCCCACTAGGATGGTCGAATGCCCGAGCCGGCTCGTCCTGTGCGCGTGCGGTACGCACCGAGCCCGACCGGCGCGTTGCATCTGGGCGGCGCGCGCACCGCCCTCTTCAACTTTCTGTTCGCCCGTCAGCACAATGGCCAATTCCTGCTGCGGATCGAGGACACGGACCGCGCCCGCTTCGTCCCGGAGAGTCAGGCGCAGATCGAGGAGGCGCTCACCTGGCTCGGACTCCGCTGGGACGAGGCTCCCCTGGTCCAATCCCAACGCAAGCCCGTCTACCAGGCGGCCGCCGAGACGCTGCTAGAGCGCGGCGCCGCCTACCGCTGTTTTTGCACGCCGGAGCGGCTGGAGGCAATGCGCGCGGAGCAGCGAGCCCGCAAGGAACCCGAGCGATACGACCGGCGCTGCGCGGTCATCCCGAAAGCTGAGTCGAACCGGCGGGCGGCGGCCGGCGAGCGCTTCGTGGTCCGCCAGCGGATGCCGAACGAGGGAACCACCACCCTCCACGACCTGGTGATGGGCACCGTGGTCTTCAAGAACGAGACCCTCGACGACCACGTCTTGCTGAAGTCTGACGGCTTCCCTACCTACCACCTGGCGTTCGCGGTCGACGACCACGCCACCAGCATCAGCCATGTCATTCGTGGAGACGGCTGGCTGCCGTCGGCCGCCAAGCACGTGCTGCTGATCGAAGCCTTCGGCTGGGCGCTGCCGGCGTTTGCCCATCTCCCCCTAGTGCTGGGACACGACAAGAAACCCCTGGCCAAGCGACACGGCGCCAAGGACGTCCTCGAGTATCGCGAGGGCGGCTATCTGCCCGAGGCGGTGGACAACTTCCTCGCTTTCCTGGGCTGGTCCCCTGCGACCGAGGAGGAGATCTTCACCATGGGCGAGCTGATCCAGCGTTTCACGCTGGAGAAAGTCCAGCCCAGCCCGGCGGTGGCCAACCTCGATCGGCTGGACTGGCTGAATGGCCAGTTCATCCGCCGGCTCAGTCCTGCGGAGCTGGCCACCCGGCTGGCCGACCGGATGCCGGGCATTCCGCCGAAACGCCTCGAGCCGTTGGTCCCGCTCGTCCAGGAGCGGCTGCGGACGCTGGCGGAGGGCCCGCCGATGTTGCAATTCTTCTTTGTCGCGCCGGACCACTACGACCCGGCAACCCTGGTGCCGAAAGGGCGTGATGCGCCCAGCACGGCACAGGCGCTGACCGCGGCCTCTGCGTTTCTGGGCGGCCTTTCGGATTGGTCGCCGGAGCGACTGGACGCCGGCCTGCGCGAGGTAGCCGAGCGCATCGGATGGACCACCAAGGACTTCTTCATGGCGCTCCGCGTCGCGATCACCGGTCGGACGGTGACCCCGCCATTGATTGAGTCGATGGTGCAGCTGGGGAAGGACGAGGTCGGGGGTCGCCTCGACCGGGCGGGGGCGGCGCTTAGAACCGGCGCGGGGGTATAGGCCAGTAGCGCCAGCGGATCACGGCTATCACCGCCGAGCGATCGACCGGCCCGAACACGAGGGAATCCGTGCTCTCCGCCGGATTGTCACCGGCCAGGACCACGCGGTCGCCGTCGAAGGCCTCGATCCGTTTCACCATTTCGACCTCGGGCCGGTCCGGCCGGCGGGCCAGGACCACGTCACCGACCCGAAGCGGGGCCCCCGGCTGGTAGACGGCGGCGATCACCCGGCTGCCGGCAGGGAGCAGCGGCTCCATGCTGGGGCCCTCCACGCGGAGCTGAAACAATCTGGGGCGGGGCAGGTGGCTCCCTCCTGACGCTAGACTCGTCTGAAGCCGTTTGATCGTAAAGGAGGGTGTAACCAGCATGGGGATCCTGTCAATCCGCGAGTGGCTCAATCCGAGTCGGGTGGCGCAGGCGCACTGCGACATCCCGTGCGGCGTGTATGACCCGGCGCAGGCCCGGATCGAGGCGGAGTCGTGCCTGAAGATCATCGACAAGTACAACGACTCCAAGGATGAGGTGTTCCGGGCGCGCTGCATCGCCGTCAAGGAGAAGCAGGGGGAGCTGGCCAAGCACCACATTGACGTCCTCTGGAGCGATTACTACAAGCCCGAAAAGCACGACGCCAAGTTCCCCCGGATCAAGGACGTCTTCAAGGAGGCCGTCACCACGGCGTCCAAGGTCAAGCAGGGGATGAATCGGGCGGACGCCGAAAAGCTGCTCCAGTTGATCGACCAGATCGAGGACTTCTGGAAGCAAAACAACGGCCCGACCGAGACCCGCGTCCAGCGGACGGCGGCCGCCAAAGCCTAAGCCCGGGCTGAGCAGAGATTTGGAAAGGAGCCCGCGAGGGTTCCTTTCCTAAGCACCCTCCCTCCCCTTCTGCGGGGACGGGAGGGGTGGGAGACGCGTCGAAAGCTTTTCGGCAAGGTCCAGGAAGATGTTGCCGAATCGTCACGGCATATCCCTACGCATCGTTTGGTTTCCGTCGTTCACTGGGGTAGATGCACGAGCCCCCCGGGACCATGTCGCTTCAGTTTGTCGGCGCCGCGTCAAACCTCGAGTCCCGCTCCCGTGCCCACCTGGCGTTTTGCTACCAGTGCCACTGCGCCGTTGAGCTGCGCGCCACCAGCCGCGCCATGCTCCGCTCTGGGCACTGGGCCCGGATGGGGACCTGCCCTCACTGCGGGACGACCGTGACGCGCATCGTTCAACAGATGTAGGCGGGCCCGCTTCGGGGTACCATCCGAGGGTGACCACCCGACCCTCGCGACCGGCTGCGCGCCGCGCCCGGCGGGCGGCCCCCAACCTGGAGCCCACCGAGGTGTTCCGCGACGGGGCTGCCGGCCGACCGGACAAGTCGGCCTATGCCATGATCCTGGCGTTTGCCGCCGCCCTCCGCTCCACCTGCCTGAGCCGGAAGGTCGGATGCGTCATCGTCCGCGACGCTCAGGTGATCGCCACCGGCTATAACGGCACCCCCTCGAAGACGTGGCACCCCGAGGAGTTCCCCAAACCTTGCCCGTGCGTGGGCGGCATCAGCGGGGCGGACCTGGCCATGAAGTACTGCGCCCACGCCGAGGCCAACGCCCTCGCCCAGAGCGCTTACCGGGGGGCCTCCACCTCTGGGGCCGACATCTTCTGCACCAACCTCCCCTGCATCGAGTGCGTCAAGCTGCTGATCACCGCCGGCATTCGCGCCATCTACTACGTCCACGGATATCCGGACGTCAGCGGGCTGCGCGATCGGTACCTCAGCCAGGCCGGCATCCCTACCCACGCCATCGCCTGGAGCAAGATCCAGCCGCACCTGTCCACGCTCGCCAGGGGTTAGCGGCCGGGGAGAGGCCCGGTATCCATCGGGGCCGGCGACTCCACGAAGGTCACCGAGATCCCCGGCTCATTTGTCCGCGGCAGCGGACTGGCACTGGTGAACAGGCTGACGCAGAGCACGATCAGGAGCACCAGCCCCGTCCGCCAATCCACAGCCGAGCAACGCGCGGCCGAGGGCGGGGCCGTGGGCCGTCGCGCGCTTGGAGCACGCCAGGAACGGCGTCGTTACATGGCAAGCTACAACGCTTGGCGCCGGATCGGGGCGGGAGCGCCCGGGCGACCTGACCGGAGCGCATGGCGTTGGGCCAGCTCGGCCGCCCGGCGGGCCGGCATGCCCCGGGTCAGCGCCACCCAGAAGGCGGCCGGCCCCGCATAGCGGTCTCCCACCGCCCCGGTGCCCTCCACCGGCAGTGGATGGGCACGTCCGCCTTCCTGGAGCAGCACGCCGCCGTCGTCCTCGATGAGCAGCACCAGGTGCGGGCCCATGGCCGCCAGCTCGCGGATCGCCTCCCGGCTGGTGGCTCGCGGCCCGAACAGCGTGCGGGCATCCGCGGCCGTGAGGGCAATGCTGTAGGCGGCGTCCAGAGCTGGCTCGAGCACCTTGCGTGTCATCCGGGGATTGGTCCACCACAGCAACTCGGCGTCCAGCTGGAGCGCGGCCCGGCCGTCGCGGGCCGCCGCCGATTGCAGAGCCCCGATCACGGCCGAGCGGGCCGGCTCCACCGAAAGGCTGTAGCCCGACACCAGCGTCAGGTGGGCCGGGGCAACCGCAGCCAGTGGGACCTCGTCCAGCCGAAGCGAGAGATCGGCGCCGCGGTCGACTCTGCGGGCCCCAGGACGGCCGGGAGCCTCATGCCACGTCGTGGTCCGGCCCCCGGCCAACGTCCCCAGCCACCGAGTGTCCACCTGCAGGCGGGTGAGCGCAGCCCGTACGGTCGCGCCCGCGTCGTCGGAACCAGTCTTGGCGCACAGCCCCACCCGCGCGCCGAGCGCCGCCCCGTGGGCAGCTAGTCGGGCTCCCCCACCGCCGAGCACGGCTTGGCCGTGTGCCCGGCTTCCCACCCTTTCGATGGCTGCGTCACCGACGACGAGCCAGTCGAGGGGCTTTGGCACGGCCCCATGATAGGCAATGCCCCCACCGAGGCGGCCGTTGTCGGCGCGCCGGTGGCAGCCGCGGCGTACGCTCGCGCGCGGGTCTGGGCACGGGCCACGAACGGCTCACTCCGGAGAACCAGGGACATCTCGCCGACCACCGCATCCGCTACCCCCATCGGCTCCGTCATCTCCTGCACCCACGGCGTGTTGAGGTCGAGGTTCACCCGGAAATCCCGGGCATTCGGTCCCAGCTCGAGGCTGGTCAGCTGGTAGAGCGCCATGCCCACGCCGACCATGGCGACCGTTCCGATCGAGAGCCCGGAGAGGCTCCGAAGGCGGACGGCAGCGCGCAGATTCGACATGGATCGGATGCTAAGAGGCCGCCGTTACGGTTCGATAGGTCAAGCGGCCCATTCCTCGCTGGCCAACCGGCTGCCTGAGAGCGCGGATCGAGGGATTTCGGCGCGATTCACAATAGGATCGTGGCGAACCGGCTGGCGCAGGAGCTGAGTCCCTACCTCCTCGAGCACAAGGACAATCCGGTCGACTGGTATCCGTGGGGCGAAGAGGCCCTCCAGCGCGCGCGCGCCGAGGACAAGCCCATCCTCCTCAGCATCGGGTACTCGGCCTGCCACTGGTGCCATGTCATGGCCCGGGAGTCGTTCGAAGACGCCGACACCGCCGCGCTGATGAATCGCTTTTTTGTCAGCATCAAGGTTGACCGCGAAGAGCGCCCGGACCTCGACCAGGTCTACATGCGGGCCGTGCAGGCGATGACGGGCTCCGGCGGCTGGCCCATGACCGTCTTCCTGACGCCGGATGGCACCCCGTTCTACGGGGGCACGTACTTTCCGCCCACCGAGCGGCACGGCATGCCGTCGTTCCGCCGGGTACTGACCAGCGTGGCCGAAGCCTACGGCCTGCGCAAGCTCGAGGTGCGGAAGACCGCGGAGCAGGTGCGCGCCTTCCTGCAGCGGCCGATCATGGATGCGGCGACCTCGACGACAGCCTTGACCCCGACCGTGCTGGATGACGCGCACGCGCAGCTGGCCCGGACCTACGACTCGCGCCATGGCGGGTTTGGGGGGGCCCCCAAGTTCCCCCAGCCGATGCTGCTGGATTTCCTGATGCGGACATGGCTACGCCTGACCCCTACGGGCGCCCCTCCCCTACCCCTCCCGAAAGGGGAGGGGACTTCTTGGGAGCTATCCCTTCCTGAAGGGGAGGGGACGTCCGGGAGAGCAACTGCGCTGGAAATGGTCACGCACACACTCGAGGCCATGGCGGCGGGCGGCATGTACGACCAGCTGGGGGGTGGCTTCCATCGCTACTCGGTGGATGCCCACTGGCTGGTTCCCCACTTCGAGAAGATGCTGTACGACAACGCGCTCCTCACCCGCGCGTACGTCGACGCCTGGCTGATCACCGGGCGCCCGGTGTTTCGGCGGGTCGTCGAGGAGACCATCGGCTTGGTGACCCGGGAGATGACCAGCGAGGAGGGCGGGTTCTTCTCCAGCCTGGATGCCGACAGCGATGGCGAGGAGGGCCGCTTTTACGTGTGGACCCCCGCCGAGCTGCAGGCGGTTCTGGGTGCGGAGGATGCGGAGCGGGTGGCGCGCGCCCTCGATGTCAGCGCCGACGGGAATTTTGAGGGCCGCAACATTCTGCATGCCGTGGCGCCCGATGCGGCCGAGATAATGGCCCGCGTACGGCCTTCACTGATGGCCGCCCGCGAGCGCCGGGTCCGCCCCCGCCGCGACGAGAAGATCCTGGCCGGCTGGAATGGGTTGATGCTGCGCGCGCTGGCCGAGGCCGGACGCGCCATGGAGCGCGCCGACTGGCTCGAGCTGGCCCGCCGCAACGCGCGCTTCCTACTGGCTCGGCTGCGGGCCGACACCCGGATGCTGCGCAGCTTCAAGGATGGCCAGGCGCGCCTTCCGGGGTATCTCGAGGACCAGGCCGCCGTCGTCGACGGGCTCCTGGCTCTCTACCAGGCGACCCTCGAGCCGGAGTGGCTGGAGGCGGCCCGCCCGCTGATCGACACCATGCTGACCGCGTTCTGGGACGACGCCACGGGCGCCTTCTTCGACACGGCCGTGGACCACGAGTTGCTGGTGGTCCGCCCGCAGGACGCCACCGACAACGCCATCCCATCGGGCACCTCGCTGGCCGTCGATGTGCTGGTCCGCGGCGGCCGGCTGTTCGCCGACGAGCGCTGGACCACCATCGCCACCCGCGTGTTCACAAAACTGGCCGGGGTCGCCACTCGAGCCCCGGGCGCCTTCGGCCGCCTGCTGGCGGCGCTCGACCAGTCGCTGGCGCCGCCTCGCGAGCTGGCGCTGGTGGGCAGTCGGTCGGATCCCGCGCTAGGGACGCTGGCGCGGCTGGCCAGCCGGCGGTATCAGCCGAACCTGGTGGTGGCCCAGGCCGCCCCCGGTGAGGCACCCCCGGTGCCCTGGTTGCGGGACCGGCCGCCGCTCGACGGCCGGGCGACCGCTTACTACTGCGAAGGCTTTGTCTGCCAGGCGCCCACCGCCGATCCGGCCACCCTGCAGCGGCAGCTCAGCGGCGCGACGTGACCCAGTCCTGATACTCGCCGGGGGTGTTGAGGTTGCGAAACGAGCGCAGGTCGGGGTCAACGCGGCGCAGCTCGGCGGCCTCGACGTAGCGGACGCGGATCCCATCCAGCAGCGCCGTGACCCGCCGCTCGCCGTCATCCAGCATGGTCACGATGCGCCCGGCCAGGCTGGCCCGGTAGACGGCGCACAGGCACTCTGGCTTCCCGCCCACGCGCGGGACCACGGCGTCCACGTCCGACGCCGAGGCGAAGAGGAGCTCCCCGAGGCGCGGCTCCACGTCGGGCAGGTCGCAGGCGACGACCCAGGCGAGGTCAAAGGACACGGCGGCCAGGCCGGCTGCCATCCCGGCCAGGGGCCCGACGCCCGACCGGGCGTCGGGAACCCAGCGGACCGCAGGGATGGAGAGCGGGGGCCCGCCGGCTACGATGACCTCCGCCACGACTGGCGAGAGGCGGTCGACGATGCGCTCCAGGAGCGTGCCGGCCCCAGTGGGCAGGTGTGCCTTGTCCCGCCCCATCCGACGGCTCTGGCCGCCGGCGAGGATGATCAGGGTGCGGCTTGCGCCCACACCCCTAGGCTAGCGTCCTGCTACTGCCCGAGACCGCCCGAGATGTTGCAGAACACGTTTTGCACCTGGTTGCCGAGCACGATCAGCACCACGATCACCACGACGGCGATCAACACCAGGATCAGGGCATACTCGACCATTCCTTGACCTTCGTCGGAGCGAAGGACGCGAGCGATCGAAGCAATACGGGTGCGTAATGAGTCCATCCAGAGATAGAAAACGCCTGGAGGGTGGCGAACCGTATTGCCGCGGTCCGTCTTATCCCGATCCGTTACCAGACCGTTACGGCGGGCTCGAATAAACGCCGGGAGCCGGAGCTGCGCCACCACAGTAGGTATAGAGCGCGTCGTAGATGGGGAACTGCAGCTGCAGGAGTCGCTCGTCCGAATGGCCCA
>DASPZT010000072.1:0-3419 GCA_035636135.1 Candidatus Limnocylindria bacterium
GCTGGCCATCGGCGCCTGGTTTTACCTCATCGGCCGATCGCATCGAAACACGGCGGGCTGGCCGGCGGAGGGGATCGGCGCCGAGCAGCGTCCCATGGCGGGCGTGCGGCGCTCCTAGCGGTCCGACAGATCGCGTCGCGAAAACGCTCCAGCACGCGGTTGGAGCGTTTTTCTTTTCGTTGCGTCAGAATTGCATCCCGTGAAGACCGTCGATGTCGACCCGGCGGTAGCGCGAGCGTCGACCCTCCCGAGTTCCGCCTACCTCGACCCGACGACCTATGAGCAGGAGAGAGAGCGGATCTTCGGCCGGACCTGGCAACTGGTCGCCCGCGCCGACGAGCTGGCCCGAGTCGGCGACCTGAAGCCGGCCACCATCGTCGACGAGCCGATCCTGATCACGCACGGCCTGGACGGGACGCTGCGCGGGTTCTACAACGTCTGCCGGCACCGGGCGGCCCAGGTGGTCCTGAGCCGGGGCAACCGCAAGAGCCTGCAGTGCCCCTACCATGGCTGGACCTACGGCCTGGATGGGAAGCTCCAGGTGGCGCGCGAGATGGAGGGCACCGAGAACTTCAGCAAGGCAGACTTCTGCCTGCAGCCAGTCCGGGTAGACCGCTGGGGCCCGTTCATCTTCGCCAACCTCGACCCGCAGGCGCCCGCGTTGCGCCAGATCCTGGGCGTCATCCCGGACGATGTGGCGGCCGCCGGCTACGACGTGGATCGGATGGAGCTGGTGGAGCGGCGCGACTACGTCATCAACTGCAACTGGAAGGTCTACATCGACAACTACCTGGAGGGGTATCACGTCCCGATTGCCCATCCGGGGCTGTTTAAGGAACTGGACTACGACGCCTACCGGGTGGAGACCTTCCGCCACTACTCGAAGCAGCACGCCCCCATCCGGGAGCTGAAGCCGGGGGAGGAGATCGGTCGTGACCGGCGGTACCTGCGCCTTCCGGGCAGCGAAGACAATGCCCTGTACTACTGGATCTTTCCCAACACCATGTTCAACATCTACCAGGACAACATGAGCTCGAACGTCATCCTGCCGCTGGGCGTGGACAAGACGCTGACCATCTTCGAGTGGTTCTTTGCCCAACCGGGCACCGGCCCTGGCTGGGAGTCGATGCAGCAGACGATCGCCTTCTCCGACGAGATCCAGCAGGAGGACATCGCGCTCTGTGAGATGGTGCAGCGCGGTCTCAAGTCCCGTTCCTACGACCGCGGCCGCTTCTCGGCCCTTCGGGAAAACGGCGTGTATCACTTCCAGGCCCTCGTCAAGGAGTTTCTGGACCGCTCGTAGGAATCTCCCTCCCCTGGCGGAGCGCCTTTATTTCTCCCTCCCCCTGGCGGGGCGCCTCTATGTCTCCCTCCTACTTGCGGGGAGGGTCGGGGAGGGGGTCTCGAAGCGCTTACTTCAGCTCAGTCAGCCTGGCACTGGTGTGGCCGTTCGGCGACGCATCGCGCGGCGTGTGCTCGACGATGGCGTCGATGAGACCCCACTCCTTGGCCTCCACTGGCGTCATAAAGAAGTCGCGCTCGATGTCGTGCTCCACCTGCTCGATGGGCCGGCCGGAGTGACGCGCGTAGATCTCGTGCACGGTCCGGCGCAGTCGCAGGATCTCCTTGGCGTGGATCTCGATATCCGAGGCGGTGCCCTGGGAGCCGCCGCTGGGCTCGTGCAGCATGATCTGCGCGTGGGGCAGGGACATCCGTCGGCCGGGGGCCCCGGCCGCCAGGATCAGGGAGGCGGCGCTGGCTGCCATGCCCGTGCAGATGGTTCGCACCGCCGGATGCACGTACATCATGGCGTCGTAGATGGCCAGCCCGGCCGTCAATGACCCGCCCGGGCTATTGATGTAGACGTCGATATCCTTGGCCGGGTCCTCGGAGTCCAGGAACAGCAGCTGGGCGATGACCAGGTTGGCGACGCCGTCGTCAATGGCGCTGCCCACAAAGATGATGCGGTCCTTGAGCAGGCGCGAGTAGATGTCGTAGGCCCGCTCGCCCAGGCCGCTCCGCTCGATCACGCTCGGGATCACCACGTTACCCACAACCATTGAAAACTCTCCTCCTTAGTCCATCCGGAAGCCGATCCGCCGCCGTGACGGGCCACTCTGGGTCATGGCGAGGTAGACGCTGAAGTCGGCCACGCTGCGCAGCGCCGCCGGCGGCAGCGTGGCCACGGCCCGTCTGAGCTGGAGCCGAGGATCATGGGGCCAGGCCCGTGCCTCGGTCGTCGTGGACCCGCCTCCCAGCTCGCGGCCCAGGTCCAGGTAAACCTCAGCGGCCGACGTGCCCAGGGCGTGGGCCAGGTGGACCAGCCGGTCGGTGGACACGTCCTTCAGCCCGCGCTCCACTTCGGAAAGAAACGCCGGCGAGAGTTCGGCGGCCTCCGCCACCTCAGTCAGGGTTCGGCCGGCCGCCTCCCGTCGGGCACGAAGCAGGCGGCCCAGTGTTTCCTGGATGAGCTCGTGGGTTTCGCTCTGAGCGAATGGCATCTGCTCATAGCGTACCACGGAAAGGGCGGCATGCGCAACCTATCTCCGTGGAAAGCCATACACCGGGACGGTTCTTCAGACAACCGATCTCACTCGTCGCCGCAGGCAGGTGGGACGGTCAGGCACGCTGGCTGCTGGGCCGCCCGCGGACAAACCGAACGATGACGGTCGAGGCGGCTATCGTGAGAACCACGGAGGCGAGGATTGCCGTGTACAGGTCGTTGGGAATGACCTTGCCAGCGACTCCGATCGTGGCCAGGACAAAGCTGAACTCACCGATCTGCCCCAGGCCAATCGCGACCTGGAGTGGTCTCCCGGGCAGCCGGGCAAACCGGGCCAGGACGTAAACCGGGACCAGCTTGGTCAGAATCAAGAGGCCGAGCAGCAGGCCGAGCCACCCGACGCCCTTGAGCAGCACGCCAGGGTCGATCAGGGCCCCGATCGCCACAAAGAACAAAACCGCGAAGACATCTCGGAACGGGAGCAACCGTTCCCTGGCTTCCGTGGCCTCCCGACTCTCCGTTATGGCCAGGCCCGAGATGAACGCCGCCAGGGCGAGCGGGACGCCAAAGACGAGGGCGCCGATGCCAGCCAGGGCCAGGGCGGTGGCCACCACAAAAATGAGGAACAGGTCGTGCTCCTGCTGCAATCGTCGAAGTAACCCGGGGAAGAGTCCAGCTGCGGCGACGACCATGGCAACGTAGACGACCGTAAGCGCGACCGCGAGCGAACCTGATCTTGCTTCCAGGCCAAGGGCAATCAGGGCCGCCAGCGCCAGCAGGACGCCAACCAGGTCTTGAATCACGCTCCAGCCGAGCAGCGCTTCGTCAGTGGCGGCGTCTGTCGTCCGGCGACGACTGCGAGTGATGTTGACGACCACGACGCTCGACGAGAGGGCCAGGCAGAGGCCGAGCAACA
>DASPZT010000073.1:0-10755 GCA_035636135.1 Candidatus Limnocylindria bacterium
CCGTGGCCAAGGTCGATCAAGACATCACCACCATGAGCGAAGTCATCCGCTCGGTGTACCTGGCCTGATGCCCGCCCTGCAGAAGTTCGCCTACCGCGCCTACTCGGCGGATGGCGTTCGAACGGTCCGGACCCTGCAGGCGGCCAGCCTCGACGACGCGAAGCGAGTGCTGTGGAACGAGGGCTTCCGGATCGTCGATATCCGGCCCCGGAGGCTGCGGCTGCCCAGCCTGCACCAGCTCTTTCCCTCGTTCATGCGAGTCAGGAAGTCCCAGGTCATCCTCTTGACCCGGCAGCTGGCCACCTTCGTCAAGGTTGGCGTCCCCATGCTCGAGGCCTTCGCTGTCTTGCACGAGCAGGCCACCTCCGGTGAGCTGCGGGCGGCACTGCGCGACATGATGATGGACCTCGGTCAGGGTCGTCCCCTGTCGGCGGCTATGAACCAGCATCCGCGGATCTTCAACCGCCTGTATGTGGACATGGTGCGGGCGGCCGAAGTCAGCGGCGAGCTGGACGAGGTCCTCAGCCAGATCGCGAGCTACATGACCCGCGAGGATAGCGCAGTTCGGCGCATTCGCAGCGCACTTATCTATCCGGTTATCGTTCTTTCCCTCTCGGTTGTGGTGGTGGGCGTGCTCGTGGCGGTGGTGTTACCCGCGTTCGTCCACTTGTTCGGAGAATTTGGCGCGCAGCTCCCGCTGCCCACAAGGATTCTGCTGGCGGTTGGTACGTTCTTCGAACAGCACCGATTGGAGGTTCTGGGGGCAATGGTTGCGGCCCTTGTCGCCGGAGTGATCTTCTTTCGGACCCCGGCCGGCCGGCGAACCAAGGATCGCTACATCGTGGCGCTGCCATACCTGGGTCGGATCGTCCACTACTCGATCATTGAGCGCTTCCTTCGGACCTTCGCCACGATGACCCGGGCCGGCATCCCGGTCACTCAGATGTTCGACACCGTGATCCAGGCCACCGGCAACCTGATCTTCCAGGAGCGGCTAAGGACCGTGCGTGAGCTGATGATCGCCGGGCAAGGATTTTCCGAGCCGCTCCGCCAGACGGGACTCTTTCCCAACCTGGTGATCCAGATGATCAGGGTGGGGGAGGAGACGGGCACCCTGGACAGCAACCTCGAGGAAGCGGCTACTTACTTCGCTACCGAGATCGACTACCGCACCAAGGCCATGATCGCGGTCATGGAGCCCGGGCTGGTCATCTTTGTCGGGATCGTCGTCGGCTTTGTCGCCATCTCCGTCATCGCCCCCATGTATGGACTGATCCGTGCTGTCAAGTAAACTCGCCCGCCAGGCGGGGATCGGTCTGGTCGAGGTCCTGGTGGCGAGTGCGCTCATGGCGGTCGCCCTGGTCGTGCTGCTCGGCAGCCTCAGCTCGCTGCTGTTGGGGAGTCGCGTCGCGGAGCGCCGGACGGTGGAACAACGCCTGGCCCGCGCCCAGGTCGAGTGCCTCGTTAGCAAAGCCGCCATCTGTCCCACTTCATCGCCGATCGACGGGGTCACCTACACCATCAGGACTGACCGCGCGACGTCGCCCTCGATGCCAGGCATCGTGGAGTTAACGGTTACGGTGTCCGATCCCGCTGGCCGGTCAGAGTCTCTGAGCATCGACCGAGTGTTGCCGTGACACGCCGAGCTCGCCGCCAGGCCGGATACACGCTGGTCGAAACCATCATCGCGGTTACCGTCAGCGCGATCGTGATGGCAGCCATCTTTCCACTCTTCCTTCTGCTCTACCGGGTCGAAACTACCTGGGGGGACGCGAACCAGGCGCGTGCCAGCGGGCTTCTCGCCGAAGATTCGCTGCTCCGCGACCTGCGTGCTTACCACGTACAGACAGCGGGTAAGGACACGTTGGTCCTCACCTTGCTGGCAGACCCAGATCAACAAACCTATTCGGTTAGCTACTCGATGAACTCAGACCGGTTGGTGCGCACGGTATCCGGCTCACCCCCGACACTAGTGGCGCACGGCATTAAAGAGTTCACCGCCTATCCGTGCAGTCTCGGACTGATTCGCGTTCACATCGTGACGCTTGCTACAGCCGGTCCAGCTGTGTCGCTGGCACCTGAGCTGTCCGTGGCGCCTCGAAACCAGGGGTGTCCATGAGATTGGAGAGCCGTCGAGCTGAAGGCGGAATGGCAGTCGTCGCGGTCATAGTCCTGATCGCGGTCCTCTTCCTGGGCGGGACGGTCATGGCCCTCGCGGTCTCGTCAAGCCTCCACACCGTGGACGTCGTCAGCGGGCAGGATGCCGTTCACTACGCGGCCGAGTCCGCGGTCGCCCGTGGTGTCGGGGCGGTCGAAGTAACCAAGTCGTGTCCTCCAGACCCACCAGTCGGGATCAACGGGCAGGCCCTGAAGATCAGCTGCTATTCCCAGCTAGTAGGCGGTGATCTCGTGGAGGAGGGTGAAGGTACCGGTCATGGGCAGGCGGCCTTACCAGGTGGGCGATTGGACTCTGGTACCTGTGCCGCCCCAATACAGTTGCCGGCCAGGATGACGGCCTGGACCGTCATCGGCTGGCGCGGCTCCGGCACCGTCCAGGTATGGACGACGGCTCCAGGTCAGGGATGTCAGTCGTCTGCAGCGTCACCGTGCGACTCGACGCCGATGTTCGCGACGGTCGTGTACTTTTCGTGTGGCGCCCAGACGACCGATCGCATTCTCTACATCGCGGCGGGCGCGGCCGGGCCAGTGGTCCTGGGGACGTCAGTGATCCGTTGGGCGCCACAAGGTAAACGTGTCGTATGGACCGTCGTCGGTGCAGCAGGGTTTGAGGTCGATGAGGCTGACGTGCTCCTTCCAAAACAGCAAGTCCTGTGGAACACAGTGCTGCCATGAGCCGGACAGTCTGCGCGATTGACCTGACCAGCCGTTCTGTCCAGGTCCTCGTCCGGCGTCGCTCCGGTGACATAGAGGCGGCTGATTTCCCACTTCCGGCCGAGGCACTCCACGACGGCAAGGTCCTACAGCCTCCCGCCGTCCAGCACTACTTGGCCCGGCTGATGCGCGTCCTGAAGTTGCGGCGGGCCGAGGTACGGCTCGTGCTCTCTGACTCCGCCTGCGTGACACGGTTCCTGGCCTATCCGCGCATGCCCAGCCGGGACCTCGAGCGCTCGCTGCGCCTTGAGTCGGCTCGGGAGTTGCCGATGAACCCGGATAGCGCCTACCTCGGTTGGGAGACCGTCGAGGCGGACGGTGGGCAGCACCGGGTCTTCCTGGTTGGCGCCTGGCGCGACATCGTCGACGGGTATCTCCAGGCGGTGGAGGGCCTGGGCCGTCCAAAGATCATCGAGCCCCGATCGGTGGCCCTGGCTCGAGCAGTCGGGCTCCCCGATGCCGTGGTGATGGATTGGACTGGCGAGCGCGTCCAGATCGTCGTTGTTGAAGGCTACCGAGTGACGTTCTCCACCAGCAGAACGATCCCATCGTCTGTAACCGAATCGACGGCACGACTTGCGCCGTTCATTGCCGGTCTGATCCCGAAGCCGTCAGGGCGGCGAGGTCTGCTACCGGGCCCGCTGGTCCTGTTGGGAGAGCTCTACGGGAGGGCCGACCTGGCGGCGGAGCTGGTCCGGTTGAGCGGCCAACCGTTCGACGTGATCCTGGAATGGCGACCCGCCGATCCCTTCGGCAGGTTCGCCGCCGCCAGCCAGGCCGCCACCATCGGTGCCCTGATGCGCGATCAACCGGGAGCCCAGGTAGCGGGGAGCTTCCCCGGGGTCAACCTGTTGATCGAGCGTAATCGGATCACGCGGCCGCAGCCGGCGGTTCGGGCCCGGTTCGTGATTGCGCTCGTGGTCGCGGCTTTGATGCTTGCCGTGATGGTGGGGATTCAGATTGGAACGCTTGCCGGTGCGAAGTAACGGGGTGGGGGTGCAGAAACACAGTGAATAACTCGACGCGAAACCGAACGGAACACCAATGGAAGGAGGACGGACGGATGATCAATCGACTTACTCGCGCGACCCGGAGACGACGGCGTCAACAGGGCGGCTTCACACTTATCGAGCTGCTGGTGGTGATCACGATCCTGGGCATCCTCGCCGCGATTGTCTCGGTCAGCTTGCTGGGGATCACCGCGACGGCGCGAAAGAATGCACTGTCTACGGAACTGCAAACCGTGCAAACGGCCTTTGATGCGATGCTGCATGACCAACATGTGGATCCAGCCGACAAGACGAGTGGACTCGCCGCGAAGGGCTGCGACGGGCTCATCACGAGCGCCACTTACGATATGACGAAATTCCCTCCAGACGGAGCCCCTTACTCGGTGCCCGATTCGACCAAACCGCCTACGGTCACCGTTCTTGCGACTCATTACCTACGTCAGTCCACAACCCAGTTAGCGAAGTACAGTTGCGATGCCGATGGGAACGTGCTTCAGTTCTCGAAGTAGAACCACTTACCGGATCTCGTCCGGATAGAGAGACCGTCCACGGGCCTCGTCAATGGTGACGAGGCCCCGCTGGACTAGGTCGCTCAGTGAACGCTCCAGCGTCTGCATTCCATCTTTCAGGCTTGTTTGGAGCACGTTGCGGATCTGGTTGCTTTTGCCGTCCTTCACCAGGTTCTTGACCGCCGTGGACGCGACCAGGATCTCGAAAGCCGCTACCCGCCCTCCGTGGGTCCCGGGCAGCAGCTGCTGGTAGATCACGCCGGCCAGGCTATTGGCCAGCTCGGCGCGGACCTGCTGCTGGGCCTCGGTGGGGAACACGTCGACGATCCGATCTACTGCCTGGGCACTGTCGTTGGTGTGCAGGGTGGCCAGTACCAGGTGGCCGGTCTCGGCGATGGTAATCGCTGAGGCGATGGTGTCGTAGTCTCGCATCTCACCGATCAGGACCACGTCCGGGTCTTCCCGGAAAACGGACTTGAGCGCCGCGGCGAACGAGGTGGCATCTCGGCCGACCTCGCGCTGCTCCACTAGCGCCTGGGCATTGGTGTAGACGTACTCGATTGGGTCTTCGATGGTGATGATGTGGCAGGCACGGCGCTGGTTAATCGACTCGATCATGGCGGCCAGGGTGGTCGACTTCCCGGAGCCGGTGGGGCCGGTGACCAGGACCAATCCCCGCGGCAGCTGTACGAACTGCTCGACGATCTCGGGCAGGCCGAGATCGGCAAAGGTCGGGATCTCTCGCGGCAGCAACCGGAGTGCAATCGAGATCGCGCTGCGTTGGTAGAAGGCGTTCGCCCGCAGCCGCACCCCATCCCGCCAGGCGAAGGCGAAGTCGAGCTGCCGATCGGTCTCCATGGTCTGCAGCTGGGCCGGCGTGGCCAGTTCCGTGAGGGCCAGCCGCGTCTGGTCCCGCGTGAGGGCCGGCCCCTCCAGACGCACCAGCGCCCCATCGACTCGGATCATGGGCTCGGCGCCCGCTTGGAGCAGCAGGTCGGAACCGCCCCGCTGGACGAGTGTGTCCAGGAAGGCCTCGATCCGCTTCATCAGCGTCCCCAGAATAGCCGCCGCTGCGGCCAGCCGCTTTCCCGCGGCTTATGCGGTGCTAGAGTCGAGTTGTGCAGGTCATGACGATGGCCTTGCGGCAACCGAAGAGGATCGTCGTCGCGTCCCTGGTCATGGTCATCCTACTGATGATGGCGGCCGCCGTGTCTGGCGTTGACTTCCTGATGGGCGGAGTGGATCGGTTACGGGAGGTGCCTCCCTCTCTATAGGCGCGGCCCAGGGCGCGAACCCCTAGCTGGCTTTTCGGCTCAGCGCCGTATTCCGGGCGAGGAGGCGGAGGAGCGCCTGAACGGCGGGACGATAGAGGTGGGTGCCGCTTTCCTTGCGCAGGATGCGGACCGCCTCAGCCAGCGGGTACGCCTTCCGATATGGCCGGTCGGTGACCAGCACGTCGTAGGTGTTCCGCGACGGCGATGATGAGGGCCTCCAGCGGGATCTGGACGCCCTGCAGGCCCCTCGGGTAGCCGCCCCCGTCCATGCGCTCGTGGTGGGCGTGCACGATCTCCGCCTCCCGGCGCAGCTTGGCCGCTCGGCCCCAGGATCGCCACCCCTATCCCGGGGTGTTTGCGGACCAATCCCCACTCCTCGTCGTTCAGCGGACCCGGCTTCCCCAGGACGGCATCCGGGATGGCCACCTTGCCCACGTCGTGCAACAGGCCGGAGCGGGCCAGGACGCGCAGGATAGGGCCGGCCAGCCGCATCTCGCGGCCAATGGCCACCGCCAGCTCCGCCACCCGCAGGTTGTGCCGGGTGGTGTCCTCGTCCTTGACCTCGATGGCGGCCAGCAGGGCGGCGATGGTCTGGGCATTCTGGGTCCCCGATCCAACGTCGACTTCCATGGCCAGGGTGGCCCGCAAGACCTCCCGCACCGATCGGCCCCGCGCCTGCTCGGCGGCAAGCTGCCTGAGCGCCAGGGCCATGCTGGCTACCAGCAGCATCTGGGATTCCGATGGCCGCCTGGGCCGAGCGGACTTAGTCCGGAGGCTGATCGGGGCCTGGCGTCGCACCCGTGACGGGGGGGCGAGGCTCGGCTTCGCTGGTGGCGCGGAAAACGCCCCACTCCTGCAGCGTGCGCGCGAGCATCTCGGGAGTCGTCCGGTACTCGGCCGCCAGCCGGTCGAGATCGTCGGCGCGGAAGGTGATCACGTCGCCGTTGAAGTCCGACCGCTGCTGCTGCAGTTCCAACACGTGCCGGGCCAGGATGGCGCCCTGCCTGGTGGACAGGGCCCGCAGCCGGTGGAGATCGACCACCAGCCTGGGCGGAACCGGGGGTTCGGGCGGTGTCTCGTCCTCGTCCGGGATCAGCTCGCTGACCGGCACGTTGTAGAGGGTCGCGATTTGATGGAGCCGGGTGACCGAGACGTTGCGGTCACCCCGCTCATAGGCGGCCAGAAGAGATCCTTTGAGCGCCTTACTCGACAACATTTCGATCTGTAGCAACGTCAGCCCTCGGAGCCGGCGCAGATTACGTAGTCGAGCCCCCACCCGCCGTGGATAGTCGTCCATTAGCCCCCTTGTGAACGATCGTACGGCATTATTGACGCGGCCGTCGGCCACTGTCAAGTACCACTTACCCCATTCTGGGAGTCGACTTACATGGCAGGGCGGGCCTGACGGGCCTCGTACGCCTGGCGGTATTGGCGGGCCGCCAGCGCCCCGTGGCCTTCGGCCTCCAGCACCCGGGCATAGTCATAGGCCACCCGGCTGCGCTCCAGCGCGCTCTCCACGCCGGCGGCGAGCTCCAGCGCCCGCTTAAAGTGGGCACCAGCTTCCCGCGGCCGTGCGTGGGCATGCGCCACCCGGCCGGCCACCCGCTCGGCGTTGATCCGGGCCAGGGGGTCGCTGGAGGCGGCGGCCGCTGCCAGCGCCAGCTCCAGCCGAGCACTGGCCCGGGCCAGCAACCCCTGTTCCAGAGCGGCCTCGGCGGCACCCGCGAGCAGGTGGGGGATCAGCTCGCGGTCGCCCACCTCCGCCAGCCGGCCGGCGCCCTCCTCGAACAGGGCCTCGGCCTGCTGCGGCTTGCCCTGCTCCAGCAGGATCTCGGCCATGTTGCTCCGCAGCTGGGCGCCCATCCGGACGTCCTGCAGGGTTTCGAACAGCCGCAGGCTGCGCTGGGCGTACCCGAGGGCGGACCCCAGCTGACCGGCCAGCCGGTGCGAAACCGCCAGCCCTTCATAAATAGCCGCCAGGCGCGGCATGTCCAGCACATCGCCGGCCGCCCGGATCGCTGCTTCGTATTCGCTGATCGCCTCGTGCGGCTGGCCGGCGACGTAGTGCAGGTTGGCCTGGTGGCCCAGGATGCGGGCCTTCAGCAACGGGTCGTCCAGCCCAGCCGACTCATACGCCACCCGCGCCTGCTCGAACCAGCGGCCGGCTTCGTGCGGGCGGCGGAGCAGGTAGTAGGCGGTGCCCATCCGGTCGTATAGCTCCACGGCCAGGCCGGCCCAGCCGGAGGCGTCCGCCGCTCGAATCGCCTCGTCCAGAATGGGAATGGCGTCGGTAACCGGGCCGGTCCGCATCACCGCTTCCGCCAGGATGGATTGGGCTCGGGTGCGCACGTCCAGGGAGAGCGGCCGTCGCTGCAGCAGCTCGTCGATCAGGGACCGAGCCCCGGCGCCGTCGCCGCGCCGAAGTCGGGTCTGGCCCTCGATCAGCGCCAGCTCCAGGGCGGGGGAGGACACCGCCTCTCCTTGTAGGAAGTATTCGATGGGGCGCTGCAGCCGCTCGGCAATAATCTGCAGGGTCCGGGTGGAGGGATGGGCGCGGCCCAGTTCGACCTGACTCAGAAAGGCCCGCGAAAAATCGTCGCCGGCGACGGCGGCCAGGCTGAGCCCACGCTCGTGGCGGGCCTTGCGAATCCGGGCTCCGAGCTCTCCCGCTGGGGCATCCGGGACTGAGCGCTTGCGGGGGTTCGCCCTCATGTCAATTAGGAACTACAGTGTACGGGCGAACCCCTTTACATGCAAGCGGGAACTCCTGCCTAGAACGGTCCCGGCCAGATGCCGGCGGTGCCGGCTAGCAGGCTGACTCCGAGGAACGCGATGGTGATCAACCATTTGCGCATACTCCTCACCTCCCCGGAAAGGTGTTCCAGGGTCAGCTTAGGTTTGGTTACGTTGCGGAAGGGTCACGCAACGTAACGGAAACCGCAAGAGTGGGTCGAAGGCGGACGGAGATTGTTACGTTCCGGACGCGAGCTAGACTCCATGCATGCCGCTGGTTTTCGTCACAGCCGCGCGCCTGCTGGACGGACGGGGCGGCCCGCCCATCGAGCCGGGCCGGGTGCTGATTGAGGGCGATCGCATTCGGTCCCTCGGTGCGAGGCTGCAGCCGCCGGCCGAGGCGCTGCGATACGATTTTCCGGACGCCACGATTCTCCCGGGGCTGATCGATTGCCACGTCCACCTCGCCGATGTGGGGGAGGCGGATCCAAAAGACTCTGCCCGCGAGGACGACGCGGTCCGGGTCTTGCGGCTCGCCCAGCACGCGGCCCGAACGCTGCGGGCGGGGGTGACGACCGTACGCGACGTGGGCGGCCGCAACCACCTGGAGTTCGGGTTCCGGCAAGGGGTGGAGGCGGGCCTCGCGATCGCTCCCCGTCTCTGGCTCTGCGGCAAGATCGTCAGCATGACGACGCCGGGGGCGGATATGTGGCCGGGGATGTACCGGCAGGCCGACGGGCCCTGGGAGGTGGCCAAGGCGGTTCGCGAGCAGGTGAAGGCGGGGGCGGACGTCATCAAGGTGATGGCCACCGGCGCCATCATGGCGCCGGCGAGCGAGCGGCCGGGTCAGGCGCAGTACCGGCCCGATGAGCTGCAGGCCGCCACCGAGACGGCTCACGGGTTGGGCCGCCGGGTTGCTGCCCACGCCCACGGGATCGAGGGCATCCGCAATGCGGTCGCGGCGGGCGTAGACACCATCGAGCACGGCACCTACCTGCACCAGGATCCGGCGGTGGCGACCCAGATGGCCGCCGGGGGCATCGCCCTGGTCCCCACGCTGAAGGCGGTGACGCTCCTGGCGAATCCGCCCGGGCCCGGGATCCCGGCGGAGATCGCGGAGAAGGCGCGCGCGGCGCGCGATCATGCCGGCCGGTCCTTTCGCCTGGCGATGGAAGCCGGCGTCCCGATTGCGATGGGGACCGACGCCGCCACCTCATTCAACCACCACGGCGAGAACGCGGACGAACTGGCCCTCATGGTGGGAGGGGGGATGACGCCGATGCAGGCCATCACGGCCGCTACCTGGACGGCCGCGCGGGCTCTCGGCCGCGATCACGAGCTGGGCAGTTTGCAGCCAGGCTTCCTTGCCGACCTGATCATCGTTCGAGGCGATCCCCTGGTCGACGTGAGCCTGCTGCGCCAGCCGCCACAGGCCGTGTTCCTGGGCGGCCGTCTCGTCGCGTGATGGAGATCCGGCTTCTTCCCGCCGAGCGCCTGACGGAGTGGGTCGAGCTCTGGAACATCCTGCGGCCGCACTGGCAGACCGATGTCGAGTCCATCGAGCTCGAAGACGGTCTTCGCCCGGCCGGCGAGCCGCTGTTGCGGCTGGTGGTTGAGCATCGTGGTCGGTTCGTGGCCGTCGGTCAGGTCTGGGTCAGCGACTGGGGCGAGGTGATCCACGATGCCGCCTTTGTGGATGTCGGGGTGGAACGAGGCTCCCGCCGGCGAGGGCTGGGGACCCGCCTGGCCCTTCAGCTCGAGGCGTTTGCGCGCGACCGCGGTATCCGCAAACTGGTGTGTTACGCGCTCACCGATGACTTTGAGGGCGCCCAGCCCTTCCTCCAGCGGTTCGGCTACCGAGAGGTGGAGCGCGAACAAACGTCGGTGCAAGAACCGGCGACCGTGGATCGCTCGGCGTTGCCGCGACTGCGACGTGAGCTCCAGGCGCAGGGTGTCGAGGTCGTCCCCTTCTCCGCCATCGATTCTCCCGAGAACCGGCTTCGGTTGCACCAGGCGGCGACGGAAATGGAAGACGACGTCCCGTCGCTATTTGACTGGGGCTTACCCGGCTTTTCGCTCTTCGAGGCACGCTGGTTTCAACGGCCGGGGTCTCTCCCGGATGCCATCTTTGTCGCCCGGGAGGGGGATCGGATCGTGGGGATCAGCAGCCTGGAGCGCCGGCCGGACGGCGACATGGACGTGGGCCTGACCGGGACAGCCCGCACGCACCGCCGGCGTGGGATCGCGCGCGTTCTCAAGTTGGCGGCTACCGAGTATGCCGCCGCCCACGGGGTCGCCCGGGTCCACACCGGAAACGCAATCGTCAACGAAGGCATG
>DASPZT010000074.1:0-8432 GCA_035636135.1 Candidatus Limnocylindria bacterium
GGCGGCGGCGGCGCGGACAAAGCCGCGGAAGAGCTGCTGCACCCAGGCAACGGACGCGATCTCCTCGGGATGCCACTGGACCGTGATCAGGAACCGTCGATCGGGGGCCTCCAGGGCCTCGATCACGCCATCCTGCGCGCGGCCGACGATGCGCAGGGTGGGCGCCGCCTCCTTGACCGCCTGGTGATGGAGGCTGTTCACCGTCACCTCGGTCTCATCGATCAGCTGAGCCAACCGGGAGTCGGGTTCCAGGCGGACGGCGTGGATCAGGGCGTCGCGGGCCCGGCCGTCCTTGTTGGCATGCTCGAAGGAGGTCACCTTCTGGAATCGCAGGTCCTGGTACAGGCTGCCGCCCAGGGCCACGTTCAGGAGTTGCTGCCCGCGGCAGATCCCCAGCGCCGGCAGGTCGTCCTCGGCCGCCCAGCGCGCCAGCGCCATTTCCATCCGATCGCGCCGCGGTTCCACCACGTTCAGCTGGCCGATCGGCTCCTCGTGGTAGGCGGCCGGCTCCACGTCCTCGCCGCCGGGGAAGAGGATGCCGTCCAGGCGGGCGTAAATGGCGTGCAGGCGATCGGGGTCGTCCAGCAGGGGAATCAAGACCGGGGCTGCCCCGGCTGCTTCCAGGGCTCGGACGTAGGCCTGGTTGATCCCGTAGCGGGGAGGACGCTCGCCCCGCGGGATCTCGAGGGTGGGCAGACCGATCAGGGGGATGCGGTCGGGCTGGGTCAACTGGTAAAGGTGAATCGCTGCAGCCGCACGGCCGGCACCCGGGCGGCGCCGAAGTACTCGCTGGCCTGCAGCTTGGTCGTGCTGGACAGGGCGACGGTGCCGGCCAGCGCCTCCAGCATGCTTTCCGTAAAGCGCAGATCCTTGACCGGGCGGGTCAGCTTGCCGTCCTCGATGAGGAAGGTGCCCTCCCGCGTCATGCCGGTGATGATGGACGCCTTGGGCTGCACCACCCGGACATACCAGAAGCGGGTGACCCAGATCCCCCGCTTGATGCCGTCGGCCAGCCGCGATTTGTCCACCGACCCGGGCGCCATGAAGAGGCTCGTGGCGTAGGGGCCTTCCGTGTTGGGAGCCGGCAGGCCGTGGCCGGTCGACTGCCGGTGCTCCCGGGCGGCGGTCTGCTGGTCGTACACCACGCCGACCGCGACCCCCTCCCGGATCAGGTCGACTCGCTGCTTGGGCACGCCCTCAAAGTCGAAGGGCGCCGGGATTCCGTTGAGATCCAAGCCGTCATCCCAGATGGTGACCTTCTCCCCGGTGATCCGCTCGTTCAGCCGCATGAAGCTTCGCTCCTCCTGCAGCGCCAGGGCGGAGAAGCCGACGTAGCTCATGAACTCGAGGAGCTCGCCCACCGCGTACTCCTCCAGCACGACCTCGTAGACCCCGGGCTCCACTGGCTCGGCCTGCTGGTTGCGTTGGGCCTTGTCGATCACTTCTTCGGCCAGCTCCACGCCATCCAGACTGGCGACATCCAGGGCCGAACGATCGGCGTATCCGGACCCGGCATCCCCCATCACGACCGTGTTCACCGCAGCCTGGGTGCCGCGATGGTGGTGAAAGACTCCCTTGGAGTTGGCGATGGCGACCTGGCCGCCACTGGTGCTGAAGGCGCCAAAAGCCTTCAACCCATGGCGGGCCGCGCCCCGACAGATGGCGCCCACGAAGTCGGCCCGCTCCTCCGGCGTGGCGTTCGCCGTCCGGTCAAACCAGGCGTTGACCGTCGCCGCTTGAGCCGGACCGGGCAGGGGAACGGTCTCGCCGGCCGTCTGCAGGTCGGCGATTTCGATGGCTCGCGCCAGCACGCCGCGAGCGGCCTCGGCGCTGAGCTGGTTGAGCGAAGCCACGCCCGTTTTGCCGTCCTTCACCACCCGCACCCGCACCGTGGCATTGCGCTCGGCTACGTTCTGGTGAATCCCGTTGTTGGCAAAACGGGTGAGCGCGCCGTCCTGCTCGGTGACCAGCACCTCCGTTTCGTCGGCGGGGGAGCGCTCGATGATGTCCTCCATGAACGCCCGCAGGCTGGTGGCTTCGGTCAGACCCGGGGATTCGATGGCCTTCACTTCAGGATGCCCACCCGCACGTTCTGGAATCGGGCCGGGGCCGCCCCGTGGGCCACGTGGGCCAGCTGGGGCGGCTGTCCCTTGCCGCAGTTGGTCAGTCCCCAGAGCCGCCACTCGGCGGGCCCACCAACGGCATCGCAGGAGTTCCAGAACTCGGGGGTGCTGCCCGCGTAGGTGGCGTTCTTCAGCATCCGGCCGCGCTTGCCGTTGACGATCTCGTAGGCGAGCTGGGTGCCGAACTGGAAGTTCAGACGCTTGTCGTCGATGCTCCAGCTGCGATTGGTCTCCATGTACACGCCGTCCCTGGTCTCGGCGATCATCTCCCCAAGCGAGGAGGTCCCCGGCTCCAGGTTCACGTTGGTCATACGGATCAGGGGGATCCGATTCCAGCCGTCGGCGCGCATGGTCCCGTTGCTCGCCTGGCCGAGCACGCTGGCCGTTTCGCGGGAGGTGAGGTAGCCAACGAAGAGCCCGTCGCGGATGAGGTAGGTCCGCTGGGCGGGCACCCCCTCGTCGTCCCAGCCGAAGGTGCCCAGGCCGGTGGGGCTCAGCGCATCGCCGGTGATCGTCACCTCGCGCGAGCCATAGCGGAGGGCGTTCAACTTGTCGGGGGTCATGAAGCTGGTGCCGGCATACGCGGCTTCCATGCCGAAGACTCGGTCGAGCTCGGTGGGATGGCCGCACGACTCGTGGATCTGGAGGGCCACCTGGCTGGCGTCCAGGATGATGGTCTTGATTCCGCTCGGACACTGGGGGGCGGTGAGCAAGGCGACCGCCTCCTCGGCGATCCGGCCGCCGTGGGCGTCCAGCCGCATGGCCTCGATGAATTCGTAGCCGGCGGCACCTTGCTGGCGCCCGAACGAGTTCGGATACGACCGGCTCTGGAAGTCCGCCTCGTTGGTAGCGGTGGCCTCCACTCCCGCTCCACTTTCGACAAACTCCTGCTCCACGAACGCGCCTTCGGTGGAGGCAAAGACTTTGCGGTCCTTCAGGAACTCCATCGATCCCTCCCGCACCGTCACCCCGGCCACGGCCGCCATGGCGGCATCGGCGCGCAGGAGCAGATCCACCTTCTCGCTCAGCGGGACCGCAAACGGGTCGCGCACCACCGGGGTGCGGTAATTCCCTTTGGAGGTCACCGGGGGCCCCAGGACCACCTTCGCGGTCTGGACCCGGGCGCTGGCGCGGGCGATCCGGATCGCCCGGCGCACGACCTCCTCCACTTCCTGGGTCTGGAGCCGCGCGCTCCCCGCAAATCCCCAGGCGCCGTCCACCAGCACCCGGACGCCGAATCCCTCGCTGGTGTCATCGGAGACGGAGGCCAGCCGGCCGTTCTTGACGGTCAGATCCTGCTGGACCCGGTGACTCAGCCGAATATCGGCGTAGGAGGCACCCTGGACTTGTGCCGCGTCCAGCGCGGCCATGCTCAGATCTCTCATGAACAGAAGAATGCCGGCCCGGGGCCGGCGGAAGCTAAGTATAGAGAGTGGCCGGCGGCCGACACCCGGTCAGGGCACCCAGCGGCCGTGGTGGGCGCGGGCCCAGCCGGCGTCCACGTACCCATGGAAGACGCTGCCCAAAGCCTGGTTGGTGCGGGGGTTGAGCGCTGCCATGATGATGTGTCCGATCACCAGCGGGATGACCGCGATCGTAAGGAGATCGTGCGCCTGGGTGGAGACGTCGCCCAGCCAGACGGGAAAGGCCTCGGCCTTCCACATGAAAACGCCGGTGACCAGGAGGCCCACCGCGGCCGCGGTGACCAGGATGCTATTCAATTTCTGGCCGGCATTGAAGCGGCCCTGGGGCGGAAGCGCCGACCGCCGGAACGGCCAGGGCGCACGCCGCAGCCATTGCCAGTCCAGCCGATCCCAGCGGTCGACTTCGCGGGCGTCGCGGCGCAGGCTGCGACGGTTGCCCGCCAGCCAGACAGCGGCCGGCAGACCCACCAGCGCCACCGCCGCCGCCAGGTGGACGGCCCGGATCAGATCCCGGTGGGTGAGCAGGACCTCCGTTTGCGGCAGGCCCAGGGCGACGCCGGTGATGAGCAGCGCCAGGAAAGGGACCGAAAACGCCCAGTGCATCCAGCGCTCGGTGGCGTTGAATCGAAGGACCCGCCCTGGCGCGGGGGCCCGCAGGTCAGGCGCAGTCGTCAAAATCAGACCCGATCAGCGGGTTGCACCAGCCCTTTTGCTCCCAGTAGCCGTTCTCCCGTTTGGCCGTCAGGGAGATGCCGCCCAGCCACTTCAGGTTCTTGTAACCGAACATGTCTGGATTGATGATGCGGGCGGGAGCGCCCTGCTCGGTCGGCAGCGGACGCTTGTTGAGCTCGAAGGCCACGATGGCGTGCTCCGACTGAGCCTGGTCGAGCGTGAAGCTCTCGCGATAGATGCCATCGAATGAGGTGAACGTGACAAACCGGGCGGCCGGCTGCGCCCCCGCCAGCTGGAAGATGGTCCGCAGCTGGATCCCACGCCAGAGGTTGTCATGCACGACCCACCCCGTCACGCAGCGGAAGTCGGCGCGGACGTAGACGGAGGGGAGGGTGTAGAGGTCGGTGTAGGTGATCACTAGAGGCCGATCCACCAGGCCGCCGACCCGGAGCCGCCAGGTCGCCGTCCGGTAGCTTGGAACGGGCGCCACCGAGTAATAGCGGAAGCGCTCCAGCCCGCGGAAGACGAGGTTGCGGGGCTGGATAGTGTCGGTGCCGTTCAGGTTGACCGGCATGGTGCTGACGTTCTTGTAGGCCTTCGGCTCCTGGACCAGCTTGCCGCCGATCAGCAGGCCCCCGGCGCCGGCCCCCAGCAGGCCCAGGAAGAGGCGGCGGCCCACCGCCACCGGCGGCGGCGAGGAGGGCGTGATCTCGGGCGGGGTTTCCACCTACTTCTTTATACGCTGCCGAGGTTACGGGTGAATTACGCTCGTCACAAGATGGTCATACAGGCTATGCGCCCCTGGCAGAATTGGCCTCGCCGGTCTGAGGACCGGCTCGCCCAATTCAAACCGTCGGCAGTCCAGCGTGAAGCGACTCCGAGCGACGCCCGCCACGAGCACACAGCTCCACGTGCTGCCTTACGAACCTCGGACTGCCTCGGCGTGATCGGCTTCTCGCCGATCACGCGAAGTGGCAGGCGGCCCAGTGTCCGGAGGCCTTGAGCTCGAAAGTTGGCTCCACTTTGGAGCAGATGTCCCGGGCTATCGGGCAGCGGGTATGGAAGCGGCAGCCGCTGGGCGGGTTGATGGGGCTAGGCACGTCTCCGGTGAGGATCACGCGGCGGCGTCGCTCCTTGGGGTTGGGCAGCGGGATGGCGGACAGCAGCGCCTGGGTGTAGGGGTGCTTGGGGCTCCGATAGAGATCCACGCTCTCGGCCAGCTCCACGATCTTCCCCAGGTACATCACCGCCACCCGGTCGCTGACGTGCTGCACCACGCTCAGGTTGTGCGAGATGAAGAGATAGGTCAGGCCGAACTCCCGCTGCAGGTCCGCCATCAAGTTCAACACCTGGGACTGGATGGAGACGTCGAGGGCCGAGACCGGCTCGTCGGCCACGATGAACTTGGGTCGCAAGACCAGGGCTCGGGCGAGACCGATCCGCTGCCGCTGGCCGCCGCTGAACTCGTGGGGATACCGGTTGATGAAGTAGCGGCGAAGCCCCACCTTCTCAAGGATGTCGGCCACCGCCTCCTCCCGTTCCCGGCGGCGGTGCATGCCGTGGTTGGCCAGCCCCTCCCCGATGATCTCCCCGATGGGAAGCCGCGGGTTCAAGGAGGCATAGGGGTCCTGGAAGATGATCTGCATTTCGGCCCGGAGCGCCTTCAGATCGCGGCCGCCCATCTTGAGCACGTCGCGCCCTTCGAACAACACCTGGCCGGCGCTGGGCTCGATCAGCCGCAACAGCAGGCGGCCGGTGGTGGTCTTGCCGCACCCCGACTCGCCCACCAGCCCGAGCACTTCCCCGGCACGGATATCGAAATCGATGCCGTCGACCGCCTTGACGTGGGCCACGGTCCGCTGCAGGACGCCGCCCTTGATGGGGAAATATTTTTGCAGCCCCCGCACGCTAACCAGCGGCTGGCCGGCGGGGGCCCGCGCCGGAAAGCTGCCTAGCGCCTGGTCCAGCGCCGTGCTCATGCCGTGGCCGCCCTGGGGACCGGCCGGGCAACATGGGTGCCCGGTTCATCAGCGTCCCCATACAGGTAGCAGGCGACGTCGTGCCCATCGCCCTGGCCCATCCGGGCGGGGAAGGCGGTCGGGCAGCGGTCGAACGCGTGCGGGCACCGGGGGGCAAAGAGACACCCCGGAGGCAGGTTGAGCGGATGGGGAACCGTGCCCTTGATCACGTTGAGGCGCACCCCGCGGGCGCCCAGGCTCGGAATGGAGGCGAGCAGGCCCTGGGTGTAGGGGTGCATGGGCTTCTCGAAAATCTGGCTCACGGTGCCATGCTCGACGATCTTGCCCGCATACATCACCGCCACGTCCTCGGCCACCTCGGCGATGACCCCCAAGTCGTGGGTGATCAAGATCATCGCCATGTCCTTCTTCTCTTTCAGCTCCCGCATTAGCTCCAGGATTTGGGCCTGGATGGTGACATCTAGCGCCGTGGTGGGCTCATCCGCGATCAACAGCTTTGGATTGCAGGACAGCGCCATGGCGATCATGACCCGCTGCCGCATGCCGCCACTCATCTGGTGCGGAAAATCGTTCATCCGGGTCTCGGGCGCCGAGATGCCGACCAGGCGGAACAGATCAATGACCCGCTCCTTGACCTCCTTGTCGGAGACGCGCAGGTGCTGCTTGATGGCCTCCCCCACCTGGTCGCCAACCGTGAAGACCGGGTTGAGGGAGGTCATCGGCTCCTGGAAGATCATGGAGATATCGTTGCCGCGGACGTCCTGCATCTCCTCCTCGCTCGATTCGGCCAGGTCCCGGCCCTCGAACCAGACGTGACCGTCGACGATGCGTCCTGTTCGCGGAAGCAGCCGCATGATGGAGAGCGCCGTGACACTCTTGCCGCACCCCGACTCGCCGACCAGTCCCAGCGTGGTGCCGCGCTTGACGCTGTAGTCGACACCGTCGACGGCTTTCACCACGCCGTCATTGGTCTTGAAGTGCGTCTTGACCCCTTCCAGGCGGAGCAGGTCAGCCATCGCCGGGCCTCGCTAGCGCTCGAAGGATCGCGGGTCGAAGGCGTCCCGCAACCCATCACCCATAAAGTTGATGCACAGGACCGTGATCAAGATCATGAGGCCCGGGAAGAGGGCGTAGTAGCCGGCCTCCCAGATGAACTCCTGGGCCCGGAAGAGCATGCTGCCCCAGGAGGCCAGCGGCGGCCCGATCCCGAGGTTCAGGTAGCTGACCGCGCTCTCCGTTAGGATGGCGGCTCCGACATAAAGGGTGGCCGCCACCAGGATCGGGCCGAGCGCGTTGGGGATCACGTGACGGAGGATGATCTTGCTGTTTCCCGAGCCCACCGCCCGGGCGGCTTCGACGAATTCCTTCTCCTTAATGGAGAGCACCACAGATCGGATGATTCTGGCCGGATACGGCCACAGTGTCAGGCCAATGGCCAGCACCATCACGGTGGGAGACACGGAGCCGCCGAAGGCAGTGGCGATCAGGATCAGCAAGAAGATCTGGGGGATGGTCAGCATGGCATCGGTGATCCGCATCAGGATGTTGTCCACGATGGATCCGAAGTAGCCGGCCACCGCTCCAATGGTGCCGCCCAGCAGGACGGTGACCATCATGCCGAAGAGGCCCACCATGAGCGAGATCTGGCCTCCTTGCAGGATGCGACGGAAGATGTCACGACCAAGCTCGTCGGTGCCCATGATGTGGGGCCAGGAGGGAGCACCAAACCGGTTGAGCAGGTCCGGGGTATCACTGTAGACGTTCGGGGCGAGGGTGGACAGGATGTTGGGGACGATGAACGACGCCAGCGTCAGGAAGACCAGGACGCCGGCGCTGATCATGGCCATCCGGTGCCGGCGCAGCCGGCGCCAGACCAGCTGGTAGTACCCAACCTCACGGGTGACGTCGTAATCGGCCTCAGGCTGGGGAACGGCGGCGGCCTCGATGATTTCTGGAGCCTGGCTCGGGGTCGGATCAATCATCGTCCATCTCTCCTATCGGTATTGGATCCGCGGATCGGCCCACCCATAGGCCACATCGGCGATCAGGTTTCCGAGCACCACCAGCACGGAGAGCAGGACCAGGACGCCCACCAGGACCTGGATGTCGGTCTTCTGGGCGGCGTCCCAGAAGAGCCGGCCCATCCCGGGCCAGGCGAACACCTGCTCCGTGATGAGGGCGCCCACGAAGAGCTGCGGGATCTCGATCCCCATCAGGGTGATCAGGGGCAGCAG
>DASPZT010000075.1:0-8336 GCA_035636135.1 Candidatus Limnocylindria bacterium
TCGCAAGGGCTGTTCCGTCACCAACAACCCTGCCTGCGGCGGCGACAAGACCGACGTGATGGGCTACCACACCCGGGACGAGATCCCCAACTACTGGTCGTACGCCGACAACTTCGTCCTCCAGGACCGGATGTTCGAGCCCAACGCATCCTGGAGTCTGCCGGAGCACCTGTTCATGGTCTCTGAGTGGTCCGCCAAGTGCAGTGGCTCCAACCCGAGCACGTGCGTGAACGCGCTCCAGAGCCCCGGCAATCCGCCGGATTTCCGGCATAGCGGCCAGGCCCGCCCGCCCGCGCCCGATTACGCCTGGACCGACCTCACGTACCTGCTGCACAAGAGCAAGGTCAGCTGGCGATATTACGTCGAAGGTGGCACCGAGCCCGACTGCGCGGACGACACGATGGGCTGCCCGCCCACCAAGCAGGGGTCCAAGACCCCCGGCATCTGGAATCCGCTGCCCTACTTCGATACCGTCAAGCAGGACGGTGAGCTGAACAACGTCACCGATGTCTCCAACTATTTCGACGCCGCCAAGAATGGCCACCTTCCGGCCGTTTCCTGGATCGCGCCCAGCGGTCCCCACAGCGAGCATCCGCCCGCCAAGGTGAGCGAGGGGCAGGCCTGGGTCACCGGGCTGGTCAACGCCGCCATGCAGGGACCGGACTGGAACAGCACCGCCATCTTCCTGGCCTGGGATGACTGGGGCGGCTTCTACGATCACGTGGCGCCGCCGGTGGTGGACCAGAACGGCTACGGCCTGCGGGTCCCGGCGCTGGTCATCAGCCCGTACGCCAAAAAGAACTACATCGACCACCAGACCCTGAGCTTCGACGCCTACGTCAAGTTCATCGAGGACGTCTTCCTGGGTGGCCAGCGGCTGGACCCACTGACGGACGGCCGTCCCGATCCCCGGCCGACCGTGCGCGAAACCGTGCCCATCCTGGGAAGCCTGGCCAGTGACTTCGACTTCAACCAGGCGCCCCGGGCGCCGGTAGTGCTGACGCCCACGGCCGGCGAGTTTAGCTAGAGCTCAATTCCGGGCTGAGCCTCGCTTCTCAGCCGCATCTCAGGCGCGCTTCAGCCGAGGGAGGTAGCGTCGATCACGATGGAACAGACTGGCTCGCCCCCAATCTGGCGCCGGCCCGTCACTCGCCGGGCGGTGCTGGCGGCCGGAGCCACCGGCGCCGCGGCGACGGCGGTGGCGGTGCTGTGGAAGGGCGATGCCCTCAGCCAGGTCCTGAACCACCTCCGAGATACCACCCACGGCTACCAGGGCGTGTTCGCTAGCCAGCGTGTTCGGGTGGCGCACCTCCTGCGGCGCGCCGGGTTCGGCGCGACCCCCGCGGAGCTGGACCGGTACACGGCGATGGGCGTCACCGGCGCCTCGGGCGCCCTTCTCAACTACCAGGCAACCTCCAACCAGGCGCTGGACGCGGCGCTGCCAACCATCGACCCCGCCACCCTGGCCGGCGGCAAGGGCGCGGGCACCATCCAGGCCTGGTGGCTGCAGCGGATGACGCAAACTGCCCGGCCCCTGGAAGAGCGGATGACCCTCTTCTGGCACGGGCTGCTGACCAGCGGACTGGACAAGGTCGGCCCGGCGCCGCTCTTCATCCAGAACCAGCTGTTCCGCACCATGGCCCTGGCCAACTTCGACGACCTGCTCAAGGCGGTGTCCAAGGACCCGGCCATGATGCTCTACCTGGACACCGAGACCAACCGCAAGGGGCGGCCCAACGAGAACTACGCCCGGGAGCTGATGGAGCTGTTCACCAGCGGGATCGGCCACTACACCGAAGACGACGTGCGCGAGTCGGCCCGCGCCTTCACCGGCTGGACCCTGAACACCACCCCCAAGGATCGGCGCAACGCCACCGCGTCGAGCTTCGTCGCCCGCTACCACGACGACGGCATGAAGACTTTCCTGGGCAAGACCGGCAATTTCACCGGCGACGATATCGTTGAGATGCTGGTGCCGCTGCGGGCGACGGCCGAGCGGCTCACGGCCCGGCTCTTCGGCTTCTTCGCCTACCCCAATCCCGAACCCGAGATCGTGCACCACCTGGCCGACCTCTTCCAGCAGAACCGCTACAGCGTCCGCGCCGTCGTCAGTGAGATCTTCGCCATGGACGCCTTCTACTCGGAGAAGGCGTACCGGTCGCTGGTGAAGAGCCCGGCCGAGTTCGTGGCGCAATCCCTGCGGGGACTGAGCAGTGGAGCCGCTTCTCCCTCGACCTCGGGTGGTGGGCCCGCTTCTCCCTCCCCCTCAGGGGGAGGGCAGGTTCGTCCTCTTCCGATTTTCCCCTCCCCGTTGGGAGGGGTAGGGGAGGGCCCGGGTGCCTTCCGCCAGGCCGCGACGGCGATGGCGCCCATGGGCCAGGTCCTCTTCTATCCGCCCAACGTCGCCGGCTGGCCGGCCGGCTCATCGTGGATCAACAGCTCGACCCTGCTCAGCCGGGTGAACTTCGCGACGGCTCTGGCCCAAAAAGCAGGGTCCGCGGCCTCACTGGACCAGTTGCTCGCGACGTTCGTGGACGGCACCGTGTCGCCGACCACCCACGACACGCTCACCCAGTTCGCGCACGACAATCCCGGCGCGAGCGCCGACCTGCTCTCTCTGACCCTTTCGACTCCGGAATTTCAGCTCAACTGAATGGAGTGGATGCAACCATGTTCAGCCGCCGCGACTTCCTGAAGCAGGGCCTGCTGCCGGTCTTCGCCGGCTCGGCGGTGCCCACCGTCTTCGCCAATGGGATCGCGGCCGCAGCGGCCGACTCCCCGAATGCACCGATCAGCGACCGGGTCCTCGTGCTGGTCCAGCTGGCCGGCGGCAACGATGGCCTGAACACGGTCATCCCCACCCAGGACGGCGCCTACCACGACGCCCGCCCGACGCTCCGCGTGGAGGCCACCACGGCGCTGCCGCTCACCCCGTCGCTGGGTCTGCACCCGAATCTCAAGAACCTGAAGGCACGCTTCGACGCCGGCCAACTGGCGATCGTGCAGGGCGTCGGCTATCCGAGCCCCAACCTGTCGCACTTCGCCTCCATGTCCATCTGGGAGACGGCCAGCGTGCAGGGCGGGATCGGCGGTGGTTGGCTGGGCCGCTACCTGAACTACCTCGACCAGGTGGGCGAGACTCCCAATCATGCGCTGGAGGGGCTGAGCGTAGGTCCGCTGATCGCCCCGGAGCTGCGCTCGCAGAAGATAAACACGGCCGCGCTGCAGAACATCCAGAGTTTCCGGCTCCAGCCATTGCCCTCTAGCGGGCACGGCACTCCGGTTGACGCCGAGAACCCGCTGATGAAGTTCTACGGCGCCTTTCACAAGACCTCTCCGGCCCCCTACGGCGCCCTTCTCGATACCACGCTGACGGAGGCGCTAACCAGTTCCAAGGCCCTGCAGGCCACCGACAAGGCGTACCAACCCAAAGCCACCTATCCCGACAAGAGCCCCATCGCCAGCTCGCTCCGGCTGGTTGCCGAGACCTTGGTCTCGGGGCTGGGCGTGCGAGTGGCCCACGTCACCCTGGGCGGCTTCGACAACCACAGCAATGAGAAGCCGGTGCACGACAGGCTGCTGGCGGATCTGGACGCCGCGCTGGGCGCCTTTCTCCTGGACCTGGAGGGCCACGGGATGGCCGACCGCGTCCTGATCATGACCTGGTCGGAATTCGGGCGCCGGGTCACGGAGAACGGCAGCCGCGGAACCGACCATGGCACCGCCGCTCCCATGTTCGTCCTGGGGGCACCGGTCAAGGGCGGCCTCTATGGGGAGACCCCGAACCTGAAGGCGCTGAACAACGGAAACTTGCAGTTCACGACGGACTTCCGCGCCGTCTACGCCACCGTTTTGCAGGGATATCTCAAGGCACCCGCCTCGGATTTGCTGGGCGGCGATTTCGGCACGATCCCTCTGCTCAAGGCATAGGCACCGAGCCTGTCAGCGCGGCTCTCCCAGCGTCGCCTCGATGCCGCGCACGTCGCCGTCTTCGTCCCGGAGAACGCTGACGTCGACGTAGCCGAGGGCTGCCAGGTCGTCCCGAAGCGCGTCGGCCTGCTGACCGCCGAGCTCGAGCAGGAGCCCACCGCCGCGCCGAAGAAAGCGGGGGCTGTCCCGCAGAACGCGCCGGAGGATGTCGGTGCCATCGCGGCCGCCGTCGTAGGCCAGCGGCGACTCGAACGCGAAGGTGTCGCGCTGCAGCAGCGGCAGCGCGGGGGTCGGCACATACGGCACCACGCCCACCACGACATCGATGTGTCCTTCGAGCGCACGCGGCAGCGGGGCGAACAGATCACCGCGGTAGACTTCCACGCCGTTCGCGGCAGCGCAGGCCACGGCACGTTCGTCGACGTCGGATGCCAGCACGCGCGCGCCGGGGCGGCCGGTGGCCACGGTCTTGGCGATGGCGCCGGTGCCGGTGCAGACATCGATCGCCGCCCCGGTGGCCGGCAGGCGCTCGACGGCGCGACGCGCGAGCGGCTCGCTCTGCCAGCGTGGAACGTACACACCGGGATCGACGCGGATCTCCAGTCCGCAGAAGGAGACCCGCCCGATGATCCAGGCGAGTGGCTCGCCCGTGAGGCGACGACTGACCAGCGAGTCGAGACGCACGGCATCGCCGGCCGCGCTATCGAGGAGCTCGGCCGCCTCCTCCTCCGACGCAATGAATCCGGCGCTCGAGAGCAGCGCGGCGAGCGCCTGGAGGTCGGTGGGCATCGGCACGCACGCCATTGCACCACGCAAGAGCCAGCCACTGTCTCTTCCGTATTCAGCGCTAAGCTGGGCCCGGGTGGATCCCAAGGAAATCGTGCGCGCCGGCTACGACACCGTTTCCGACGCCTACCGCGACGATCAGGGCGGTGGGCCAGCCGGGCTCGACATCCGGTATGCGGATTGGCTGGCAGAGCTCATCCCCCGCCTGACCCCGAGCGCCCGGGTGCTCGATCTCGGTTGCGGCTGCGGGCTGCCCACGACCAAGCTGCTGGCCGAGCGCTTCCGGGTCACCGGGGTGGACTTCTCGCCGGTACAGATCGAACGAGCGCGCCGTCTCGTTCCCCGCGCCCAGTTTCTGTGCGCCGACATGACGGCCATTGATTTCCCCCGCGGCAGCTTCGATGCGGTGGTGTCCTTCTACGCCATCATCCATGTTCCCCAGGCGGAGCATCGAACGGTGTATGCGGACATTCGGCGGTGGCTCCGCCCCGGTGGTCTTTTCATGGCCACCATCGGCGCGATGGCGACCACCGGCATCGACCACGATTACCTGGGCGCCCCGATGTACTGGAGCCACCCGGACCTCACCACCTCCCTCGCCTGGCTGGCCGACCTCGGGTTCGAGGTGGTGTGGACCCGCTTTATTCCAGAATCAAACACCGGCCATACGCTCCTCCTGGCGAGGTCGGCGTGACACCCACCGGGGTCGTGATCGACAAAGAGGCGATCGTCCGGCTCCACCTGGGGAAGCTGTGGCTCCCTTATTTGAAGCTGGAAATCCCGGTCCACGGGTTCCTCATCAAGCACCCGGACGGCGCTGGGTTGGTCGACACGGGCTATGGGACGGACGTCTCGCTGATCAAGGAGTTTCGCGCCGTGATGGTGCCGATCGTGGAAGCCCTGCGCCGCCATGACGTGGAGCCCGGCGACATCCAGTGGGTGATCAATTCGCACCTGCACTTCGACCACTGCGGCCAGAACGGCGTTTTCCCCCATGCGCCCGTCTACGTCCAGCGTCAAGAACACGCTCGCATCAGGGAGGACGATTACACCATCGCCGAATGGCTGGACTATGCGGGCGCCCGGTATGAGTTGCTCGATGGCGGGGCCGAGATCCGGCCCGGCGTGCGAGTGATCACCACGCCCGGACATACCCCGGGTCACCAGAGCACCGTGATCGACACTAGCGCCGGGTCGGTGGTCATGGTGGGCGATGCAGCCTTTGACGTCGAGCAGTTCGAAGGCGGTGAGCCGCCCCCCGGCACCATGGAAGATGTGCCCACCTACCACGCCTCCCTGCGGCGGCTGCGGGAATTGGAGCCGACCGCGGTGCATTTCTGCCACGACCGCCGGGTGCGGACTGCTCCATCCCATAGAGCCAGTTGATCGCATGCATCGCATCTATGTATTTGACTCAATGACAGGTAACTTGATAGCGTGGTCGCATGCGCACCGAATTTCGCGAAACCCGGGAGCGAACCGACGACCGAGGAGCCTTCTTAACCGCCGCTGAGGCCGCCGAGTGCAACTGCCCGGACTTCTGCGAGCGGGACCACGGCAACGATTAGTCCACACCAGGCGCAACCGAACGGTTCGGCCCGCGCGGGGCGAAACCTGGTCGACAGCCCCCTCCTCCCCCAGGGGTTCCAGGTTCCCGCCTCGCGGTTCGTCCATCCGAGCACGCGGATGCGGCAGCTGCTGGACACCGAGCCCTACCTCTTCGGCCCCGGCGTCTACGACCCGATGGGGGCCCAGCTGGTCATGTACTACGGCTTCAAAGCGGTGTACTTCAGCGGCTATTCCTTCGCCATCGGCCACCTGGGGTCGACCGACATGGACCTCTACAGCAGCGTGGAGATCGCGGACGCGGCCCGGCGGACAGTCAGCGCCCTGCGCAAGTTCCAGCTGACGATGGCGGTGGGCGATCCCGAAAAGGGCATCCCTCCGCGACACCTGGACATCCCGCCGGTCATCGTCGACATGGACGGCGGCTACGGCAACATCTTCAACGTCCAGCGCACGACCGAGCTTTATGTCAACGCCGGGGTGGCCGCAGCTCACCTGGAGGACCAGGTCCTCCCCAAGCGGTGCGGCCACATCGGTGGCAAGGCGCTCATCCCGGTGAACGAGATGCTGGGCAAGCTACGCATGGCCCGCGCGGTGGCCGATGACCTGGGCAATCCCGACTTCGTGGTCATCGCCCGCACCGATGGGCTGAGCGCCGTCGACGCCCCTGAGGCGGCCCGCGGGCTGGACCTGGCCATCGCCCGCGGCCTGGCCTACCTGGACAGTGGCGTGCCGGACCTGCTCTGGTGCGAGTTCCCGACCGCTGACCGGCAGCCGCTGGAGACCTTCACCAGCGAGATCCGAAAGCGGTTCCCGGGGGCGCGCTTCGCCTTCAACTGGTCCTCTTCCTTTAAGTGGTATGCGGATCCCAATCCGATCAGCTTCGCCGAGCTGGGCCAGATGGGCGTCAAGTTCATCTTCATCACGCTGGGGGCCCAGCACGCGACGGGTCACGGACTCAGTCTGCTGCTGCAATCGATGGCCGAGCGGGAAGAGCAGGGCTACATCGATCTGCAACGCCAGGAGTGGCGGTCCGGGATGGACCTCCCCACCCGCAGCCACCACTTCTTCTCCGGCGTCCCCTATCACCACCTGGTCGGCAAGCGGTACGACGCGGCTCGGCTGGGCACGGAATTTGTGGAACCGCTTCCCAGCGAGAAAGTCGTCTAGGCTGAAATCCCACCGGTCGGATTCACGACCACCCAATACGCCGATCGAACGCACCTTACGGTTCCACAGGGATTGGCCCCGCAGTGGGGTTGAGCTGTATGGGGAGCAAACCAATGGTCCGTTGGATGCTGTTCTTCATACTGGTGCTGTTCGGCCTCGGCGTGGGGGTGGCCTCGATGCTTGGCATCCCGCTCAACTTCTTCAACCACCCGACCAACTATTGACAGACCGGCACGCCTGCAAGCGACCGGCCGGCCAGCCGTCATAGGGACGTGCCCTCCTGGGAGTCCTGCCTCGTCGATTCGATCGACAGCTGTGGCCGCGCCTACCTGGGGGGCTTCATCGGGCTGGCCGTGCTGGTGGCCGGGCTCTGGACGTTCCGCGACCTCCTGCTCGACGCTCTCTCCGACCTGTGGCCTCGCCTCCAGACCCGCCTGCCGCGCTGGTGGGTCGCCCCGCAGCAGGCCATACCGGCGGTGCTGGTGGCCGGTGACATGCGGTCCCCCGCCCAGGTCGGCCGCCTCTGGTATGGCGCTACCCTGAGCGGCTCCGACCCGCCCGCCGCCGATCCCCAGACGGCTCTCCAGGGATTAGCGGCCATCGCCCAGCATGATCCGTCCTTCCGGCAGGACGCGCTGATCGAGCATGCCCGGCGCGCCGCCCCGGTCGTACTCCGGGCCTGGACCGAGCAGGACTCGCGTCTCAGTCACCGGGTGATGGCGCCGGTGATCTGGGAGCAGCAGAAGGAGGACCTGGCCGCCTACAAGGCCGATGGTCGCCGCAGCGTCCTGGATGGCCTCGCGGTTCGTGACGCCGCCATCGTGGCCGCGGCCGGCGACGCCCGGTTTGACACGGTCGTGGTTCGCTTCACATTCGCCGCCGCC
>DASPZT010000076.1:0-2343 GCA_035636135.1 Candidatus Limnocylindria bacterium
CCTGTCTCCCGGGAGCCGCGGGTCACTTTCTGTTGTTATCCCTCCCCCTCAGGGGGAGGGCGAATTCAATCGGTCAAAGCAACACCGGGTTGTTCCGACGTCGATGAGAATAGGCGGCCGAGAGCCTCCGCGGGACGCAGCCAGCCCAGGGTCTTGCGGGGTCGACGGTTCATCTGGGCGGCCACGAACTCGAGGTGCTCGGGTCCATGCTGACTGAGGTCGGTGCCCTTGGGGAAATACTGGCGCAGCAGGCCGTTGGTGTTCTCGTTGGAGCCCCGCTGCCAGGGCTTGGCCGGATCGCAGAAGTAGATCTCCAGCCCGGTGGCCAGCGTGATGTCGGCATGGTGGCGCAGTTCCATGCCCTGGTCCCAGGTCAGCGATTTCCAGATCAGGGCCGGCAGCCGCTGGGTGGCGGCGATCATCGCCTGCTGGACCTCCAGCGGGCCGTGGCCCCGGGGCAGGTGCAACAGCATCACCAAGCGGGTGGACCGCTCCACCAGGGTGCCGATGGCGGACTGGTTGCGCCGACCCAAAATCAGGTCGCCTTCCCAGTGCCCGGGCACCGCCCGATCCGCCACCTCCGGCGGCCGCTGGCTGATGTTGACCATCCCCGGGATCCGGACCTGGCCGGCCGGACGCGGCCGGTGGGGCCGCCGCCGGGCGCGCCCGGTCCGCAGGCAGACCGCCAGCTCCCGGCGGAGCTCGCCGCGGCCTTGCACGTAGATCGACCGGTAGATCGTTTCGTGGGACACCCACATCTCCGGCTGGTGGGGGAACTCCTGGTGCAGTTCGGCGGCCACCTGCTGGGGACTGAGCCGCTCCCTCAGTTTGGCCTGAACGAGCGCCCGCAGCTGGGGATGCTGGGCCAGCTTGGCCGGCTTGGGCCGGGCGGCCATGCGCTCCGCCCGACGGTGCCCCCGGCTGGGACGATAGTCCCCCGGCCAGCGCCGGTTGCGGCGCAGCTCCCGGTGCACGGACGAGGGGGCGCGGCCCAAGCGCTGGGCGATCCGGCGGATGGACTCATGGCGCTCGACCCCGGCGAAAATCTCCTCCCGCTCCGCGAACGAGAGGAAGCGACCGCTCGATGGGGCGGTGACAAAGGCAGGAACCACCCCGCCAGCCTGACGGAACCAGGTCTTCCCCGTGTCCTCGTTCAACCCCAGCGCCACGGCCGCCCGCTTCTTGGCCAGACCTGCTCGGATCAGCCACCAGAACTGCCGCTGCAGCTCCCGTCTGCCTGGGATGTAACTTCGCATCCAACACCCTCCTTGGGCTTAGGGTGTTGCGTTGACTCCTTGAACCGAAGGAGGGTTGGGGAGGGGGTCTCGGCTACGCTTTCGGCGCCGCCGTGCGCTCCGCCACCTTGGCCAGTTGCACCATCACGATGACCGCGACGATGGTGATGATGATGGCGTAGATGAAGAGCGAAACGATCTGGCCGCCGGAGCCGAAGATCTGCTTGACCAGGGCCGTGATGGCGCTGTTCCAGGCGAGCGCGGCAACGACGCCAAATGCGGCCGACGCCAACGCGATCATGGTCTGCACGTATGCCGGGTTTTGCATGCTAGTCGTCCTTTTTACGAATAAGGTCTGCTTTCATCTCAATCTAAATCCAAAGACCAGCCCGACGTCAACAAAACGTGCAAAACGTTTTTGGAGAGAGGTCTTATCGGCGGAAAAGCGGCCTGGCCAGCGCCGAGTCGGCGCGCAGGACGGCTGTCCTAAGCGGCTCTGGGAGGGGCCGCGGCGTCCGGTTGCACCGGGTCTCCCACCGGTTCCAGCACGGCGCGGTAGCCAAGCAGTCGCCCGATCGGCGCCAGCGCCATCAGCAGGAACTGGGTCGGCGTGGGGGGCCGAACCGGGTGGCTCTCGTTGAAATAGGCAGCCTGGAGGACCGCCCGCTGGAAGAGGTTGCGGACGCCCGTCAGGCTGGTCTTGCCCTGCTGGGCCAGCGCGAAGTAGGACCGGAAGAACTCCTCGGTCCGCAGCGCGGGCGAAAACTCGATCAGCATGTGGGCCTCCGCCGGCCCATCGTTCCAGTAGTAGTGGGGGGTGCGGGCCGGGACGCTCAGGATGTCACCCGGCTTGAGGGTGAAGCGCCGGCCGCCCACACAGAAGCCTGGCGTCCCGCCGAGCACCTCGAAACGGGACTCCTGGATGCGGTGGATGTGCTCGGCGCCGACGATGCCCCCTGCATCCATACGGGTTTCGAACTGGACCGTCTCACCGTGGGTGTCGGCGGCATGCTTGAGGAACCGGATGCGCTCCCGGTTGACCGGGTTGGCGATCCAGGGACCCTCCACGGTGGCGAGAACGGGAGCATCTTCGGGATCTTGCGCCCGA
>DASPZT010000077.1:0-7555 GCA_035636135.1 Candidatus Limnocylindria bacterium
GTTCTTGCGGCGGACCAGGCCGCCATAGAAAAAGCCCAGCGCGGGCGTCATCAGCATCACGAGCGCCGCCGAGGCGAGCACCCATGCGGTGTCGCCGGAATCAATCTTTAAAGGTGTCATGACGAGGCATTGTCACCCGGCGGTGGATCACCCGAACATGTATCGGGGACGAGAAATTCAGGGCTGATCTTTGGGCGCCGTGTCCAAACCCCGACCCCTCCCCTACCCCTCCCCAGCGGGGAGGGGACGATTTGGGAGGGTGCCGCGGATTAGTTGTCCCCTCCCTCCAGGGAGGGGCAGGGGAGGGTGCAGCGGCCCGTTGGCGAGGAACTCACTCCGCGCAATTCCCCACCGGCACGGGCTGGGTCTTCCCCACCGCTTTCTGGATGTCGGGGCTGACCTCGTCGTTGGTCAAGGCATACGCCTGGTTCGGCTGGTTGGTGGAGGTGGCGAACACCACGCCCACTACACTGCCATCGCGGTCGACCAGCGGACCGCCGGAATTGCCCGGCTGCACGTGCGCCTGGATGATCCAGATCTGGCGAACCACCAGGTTCTGCCCGTAGATATCCCGGCCCTCGGCCTGCACCTGGCCGTCCACCACGGCCGGCGAAACGGTCTCGCCGCGGCCCCCCGGATATCCAATCGCCGCCCCCTGGGTCCCCCGCTCGGCCGTGGCCGAGAGCAGGGCCGGCTCACCCAGGCCGGGGACGTTCAGGATGGCGACATCCCGCTCGGGATCGAAAAAGACAACCACCGCCGCAAAGGCGCCGCCTGTCGGGGTGTCGACGTGGGTCCCGGCGGTGCCCGCCACCACGTGGGCATTGGTCAGGACCTGGTTCCCGCCGATCGGAAAGCCGCTCCCGAAGACCAGGCCCCCGCAGCCACGCCCCACTACCCGCAGGGTTTCGGCCGCCGCGGCGCGGATCCCGGGCGTATCGGCGGAGGTGGGAATCTGCAGCGGCTGCGAGATCAGCGGCTCGAACCCGGAGAAGGCCGACGGGAACGGCACCCCGGCCAGGATCTGCTGCACCCGGGCCAGAAACGCCGGCGGCCGCGGTGCAATCCCATCGAGCGCCCGCAGGATGGCTGATCGCTGGATCAGGCCGGCCACCTGGGGTGTGGGGCCCCGCGCAAAGCTGAGACCCAGGAACCAGGACACGACCAGTACCGCCATCAGCGAGAAGATGGCACCGGCCACCGAGTCGACCCGGCCCCGGTCGGGCGCGTAGAGCAAGCGCACCCGGATGGGACGGCCCAGCCGGAAGCCAATCGTGCTGCCCAGGGAGCCGGCCACCACCAGGACGATGAAAGCCGCGACGGCGCCGGGTGCACCCCGGCTGATGTGAAAGATGTCCACTACCGCCGGGGCTAGCGCCGCGCCCACCAGAACACCGGCCAGCAAGCCCAGATACTGGAACAGCGACAGCCAGAACCCTCGTCGGTAGCCGTTCCCGATGGCGACCAGGATGGCGACCACGATCACGAGGTCGATGATGTTGAAGCGCATCAGGCGTCGACCCGCAGATCACTCCGGGGGCGGCCCACACAGATCAGGGCGTAGCCGGCCGCCAGCTCCTGGTCCGAGATGATGTAGGCCTGACTCTGGTCGATGATGCCCTCCACCGGCACCATGCACGTCTTGCACATCCCCTGCCGGCAGCTGGAGGCGAGCGCCACCCCGGCGCGCAGGCCCGCCACCAGCACCCGCTCGTCCTCGTCTACTTCGACCGTGACGCCGCTGCGGACGAAGATCACCCGGTAGGTTCGGCCCATCAGTGGTGCAGGACGTTCACGACTTTGAAGGCATAGATCACGCCCGTGATCAGCGCCATGCCGACCCCGAAGGCAACCAGGCGGGGGCGCAGCCAGCTGCGGTAGAAGGAGCCACGCCAGGCGGGCCCCAGCAGGAGACTCAAGGCCGCAATCACGAGGCCCAGCACGAACAGCAGCCGGGTGACGGTCATCACCATGCCAGGATCCGTTCCAGGAGCGGTTCCGGTGTCAGCTGCGAGCCATCCAGGCTGGCCACCAGCTCGTCGGCCGGCCGGCGCTGGCCGTCGGCCCAGAGCGCCTTGAGGGCGGAGCCGGCCACCGGTTCCGCCCACCATTCGGCGCCGAACCGCCGCCGCAGCCAGGCCGTGAGCCGGCCGTCGAAGAACCACGCCCGCAGGTACTGCGCGCAGTAGAAGCCCTCGTCCACGTCCACCAGGTGCTCCTCCGGGGCATAGCGAAAGCCAACCGCATCGGTGAACCGCTCGACGTAGCGGCTGGCCATCGCCGCCGGCACCGCGGCGGTCCGGTGCAGCTCCAGCTCGTACAGGATCTTGGCCGCGTATCGCCGCAGCATGAACAGCAGCAGCAGGTGCGCCCGGGCCAGGTAGTGGCTGGGATCGCCCACCGGCGTGTACCGCTCGATCCAGGCCGGGTCCAGCATCAGGTGTTCGAGGGTGAAGGCATAGCCCTCCGTCACCGAGTTGTCGCCCATCCAGCGGTACTCGAACGCGAGCTCCGGCGCCGTGCCGGCGAAGTGTTCCAGGTGACCCGCTTCGTGGAACAGGGCACGGTAATCGTCGTAGCCGCCCCGCGGCAGCACGACCAGATACACCTCCTGCGGGATCCGAATCGGGCTGCAGAAGGCGCGCGGCCGCTTGAGCGGCCGCGGCTCCAGGTCGAGGTGAGCGTTGTCCTGGCGGTGCAGGTCGATGCCCAGGCCGCGGAGGGTCAGGTCCAGCGTGGACACCATCCGATCGCTGGGAAACGCACCGTCGTACTCGCGCAGGCGGAGTAACCAGGCCCCGTCGCAGCGGCGCGCGTCGCGCAGCGGGATGCCAAGCCCCTCGCGGCACCAGGCGTCCATCTCCCGGTAATACCGGTCGCGCGTGTCGGCCAGGAAGCGCTCCATCATGCGGCCCATCCCCTCCAGGTCGATGGCCTTGGTGGAGTGGTAGTAGGCGACGTACCCGGCGGGGTCGAGCTGCTCGGCAATCACCTGCCAGGCGATGGCATGCGCTTGCGCATACAACGGATTTAGTTCGGCTACGACCCGCAGCCGGGCGTCCTCCAGGGCATGCCGGCGAGCCCGGGTCGGCTCCGTGGAGACTCGCACGGACGCGGCTGGGAACGGGATGGTCTCGCCATCAAAGGTGACCGAGCGCGAGCTTTCCTCGGTGCCGATGCGGTCACGCAGGGACGCGACCCGGCGGCCGAGCAGGTTGCCGGCGACGTTCTCATAGAGGAAGCGGAGCCGGGTCTGCTCCTCTCCGCGGGCACCGGCCCAGGCACGCCGGACCGCCGCCACCGTGTCGGGGGTAAAGGCGTCAGCGTAGGTCTCCAGGATCGGTCCCACCGCCAGCTCCTGCTTCAGGCCGGCCCCGTGCAGGTAGTACTCGCGCGCTTCCTCTTCACTGCAGCGCTCCAGCCGCTCACGCAGCCGGTCGAGATCGATCACTGGTACGTCAGTCTATCCAGTGCCTACACGCCCGGAACTGTCCCCTCGCTCGAGGGACGGTAGGGGCTGTCGCTAAAACCCGATGGCCTCTTTGAACCGATCGAAGAATCCCTTCTCGATCGGCTGCGGCTTGCCGGTTACGCCGCCCAGTTCTTGCAGCGCTTTCCGCTGGGCCTCGGTCAGGTTCTTCGGGATTACCACCCGAACAAACACGATCTGGTCGCCCCGCCGGCCGCTGCGCAGATGCGGGATGCCGTGCCCGTGCAGGCGGAAGGTGGTGCCGTACTGGGTCCCGGGGGCGACGGTGACACTGCTTGGACCGTCGATGGTCGGCACTTCGATCCGATCCCCCAGGGCCGCCTGGGCCACACTGATGGGCAGCTCGTAGATCACGTCCGTCCCATTGCGCCGCAGCACAGAGTGGGGCTTGACCGCAATCTCCAGGTACAGGTCACCGCTGGGCCCGCCCCGCGGGCCCGGCTCGCCCTCGCCGGACAGCCGCATCTGAGATCCCGTATCCACCCCGGCTGGAATCTTGACCCGCACCGTCTTCTCGCCGGGCACCTGCCCGCGGCCGTCACAATCCCGGCAGGGCTTTTCGATGATGGAGCCCTCCCCACGGCAGCGGGGGCAGTTGGTCACGTTCACGATCTGGCCGAAGATCGACTGGGTGGCGCGGCGGACCTGGCCGGTTCCGCGGCAGTCCGGACAGGTCTTGGGCGACGTCCCTGCCTCGGCGCCGGTTCCTTTGCAGGTGGCGCACGCCTGTCCCCGCGGGATGGTCAGGTCGCGTTCCACCCCGAAGGCGGCCTCCTCGAACGAGATCGCCACGTCCATCCGCAAGTCGGCCCCCGGTCGGGGACCGGTACGCGCCCGCCCGGCCCGTTCGCCGAAGAACATCTCGAAGATCTCGTTGACTCCGCCGAACCCGCCGAAGTCGAAGCCGGGCATGCCCTGCGTCGCGGCATGGCCAAAGGTGTCGTAGCGCTGACGCTTGTCGCCGTCACTCAGGACCTCGTAGGCCTCGTTGATCTCCTTGAAGCGGGCCTCGGCCACCGGATCGTTGGGGTGGCGATCGGGGTGGGATTGCAGCGCCAGCTTGCGATAGGCGCGCTTGATCTCTTCCTGGGTGGCGGCCCGACCAACGCCGAGGACGTCGTAGTAGTCCTTCTTAATCGCCATCAGATAGTGATTATTGCAACGAACGCGGCTGCGCGATCTTCACCAGAGTGGGCCGGAGGACTTTGCGATGCAGCTTGTAGCCTCGCTGCATCTCTTCCACCACGGTGCCCTCTTCATGCTCGTCCGTTTGCTCGCTGGCGATGGCCTCGTGCTGGGTCGGATCAAACTTCTCCCCCACCGCCGGAATCGAGGAGACCCCCTGGGCCTGCAGGATGGCCTCGAACTGCTTCGCGATCAGCTTGATTCCCTCGAACCATTGCGGGTCGATGCCCTCGGGGGCATGCTCCAGCGCCCGCTGGAAATTGTCGAGCAGAGGCAGCAGCTTGAGCACCAGCTGCTCGTTGGCGTACTGGGTCCGCTCTATCAGGTCCTGCCGGCTCCGGCGCTTGAAGTTCTCGTGGTCCGCGACCGCCCGCTGGTACTTGGCGTAGGTCTCGTCCAGTTGGGTCTTCAGCGCGGCAACTTCCTGGTCCGCGACAGGCCCGGCTGCGGCCCCAGCCACGGCTTCGGGCTGGTCCCGGGGTGTGTCGGAATTCGTGGTCCTGAACATGGCTACCTTGTACCCACTGCCGGGTTTACCAAATCAGCTCGCCAGCCGCTCCAGGGCTTCCGAGGTCAGCTGGCTCACTAGCCGCACCCGGGCCACCACCTGCCCATACCGCATCCGGGTGGAACCGATCACGCCGATGGTGCCGCGGGCCCGTTCCGACATCCGGTAGGTGGTCAGGACCAGGCTGCATTCGCGTAGCTCGGTGGAGGGATTCTCGCGGCCGATGATCACCTCGACGTCCTTCTCGAAGGCCACCTGCTGGAGCGCGGCCGACAGCTGGGCCCCCTCCTCCAGCAGCTCCAGGAGCTCCTCCAGTCGGCTCACATCGAGGAACTCCGGCTGGCGAAACAGGTTGCGGACCCCGTCGTGCAGGACCGCCGTCTGGCGCTGCGAATCGTAGCGCCGGATCGACTCGGCAATTCGCTCCACGATGTACCGCTGCTCCAGCTCCTGGGGACCCAACTTATCCAGGCGGGACCGCAGGTCCTCCCCGGTGGCCCCCCGGACCTCCTGGTTGAGCAGGCTCGCCATCTTGCTCAACTCGTCCTGCGACACCGGCCGCGGCAGGGCCAGCACTTCCTGCCTGAGCAGGTTTCCTTCGAGCACCAGGATCACGAGGACGGACTGCGGATCCAGCGACACCAGGTCGATATGTTTGATACGCGACTCGTTGGCCTGGGGGGCGGTCACCAGCGAGACGTTCTCCGTGATTTGGGCCAGCACCATGGCGGAGAGCTCCAGAATGCCCTCCAGGTGGTGCGGGGCGCGCTCGAATTCATGCCGGGCCGCCCGCCGGATGTTGGGGGGCGGCGCCTCCTGGTCCATGAGGAAGTCGACAAAATAGCGATACCCACGATCGGTCGGGATGCGGCCGGCGGATGTGTGCGGCTGCTGCAGGTAGCCGGTGCCGACCAGGTCCGCCAGTTCGTTGCGGATGGTGGCCGAGGAGAGCGCGACGAAGTACTTGGCGGCCAGCAGCTGGGAACCGACCGGGATCCCGGTTACCGTGTAGTCGGAGACCACCGCCCTCAGGATCTGCTCCTTACGGCTGGCCAGCGGGATTTGCTCCTCCATCTCTTTCTGGCACTCCGCACGGCGGAGTGCTAAACCTGATTGTATGCCAAGTTCCATGCGGGTCTACTCGGATTACGTCTGACCCTTCTGCTACATCGGCCTGGTGCGGGTCGAGCAGCTGGAGCGTGAATACGACCTGGCGGTGGATTGGGTGCCCTTCGAGCTCCACCCTGAGATCCCGCCGGAGGGTATTCCGCGCGACCTGGCCTTCCCAGCTGCCTACCGGCAGCAGGTCGAGGCCGGGATGCAGCGGCTGGCCGGCGAGGTCGGCCTGACGCTGCGGTCGCACGACCGGCTGATCAACTCGCGCCCAGCCCTGGAGGCGGCCGAGTTCGCCCGCGAGACGGGCCACTTCCGAGCGATGCACCACGAGCTGTTTAGGGCCTACTGGGACGAGAGCCGCGATGTGTCAGATCTGGGGGTGCTCCGCGACGTGGGCCAGACGGTCGGCCTCGACGTGGAGGCCATGACCGAGGCGGTCACCGCCGACCGCTACGGACCGCTGCTCGACGCCCGGCGCCAGGAGGCAGAGGACCTGATGATCAGCGGCATCCCGGCGCACGTGGTGGTCGATCGCTACCTGGTCATGGGCGCGCAACCCTACGACGTGTTCGAGCGCCTGATGGCCAAGCTCGGCGTCCCCAAGAAGTAGGTCTTCCCCCAAGACTTGTCCCCTCCCTTCAGGGACGGGTAGGGGAGGGTGCCGCCGGTAGGCGCTCTCCAACTCTTGACAGCCAGCTGTCACGACTCCGGGTAAATATCGCGCGGTAACCTGGGCAGCTCAAATGGATTCTGATCCTCGCGTCCGCCGCCTTCGCAATCAGATGACCGATGCGGAAGTCTGCCTCTGGTGGCGGCTCCGCCGGTGGCAGATCGATGGTTATCGCGTCCGCAGGCAAGTTCCGATTGGCCCGTACATCCTGGATTTCGTCTGTCTGAAGGCTCGGCTCGTGATCGAGGTGGATGGAGGGCAACACGCTGCGGCTGTCGAGGCAGATAGCCTACGCACAGCCTGGTTGGAAGCAAAGGGCTTCAGAGTCCTGAGGTTCTGGAACAACGACGTTCTCCACGAAACGACCGGAGTGCTCGAGAAGATTCGTGCGGCCCTACCGGCACCCCTAACGCGATCACCACGTAAAGCGAAGCGAGGCTTGAGCCGGACGACTGGCGGCGCCAGGTTCGGCGTTGCCCGCACCCCTCCCCTTCCCCTCCCCGGAGGGAGGGGACGTTATGAGCCGGCCCCTCCCCGGACGGGAGCAGACCTACTAAGCCTGCTCCTCCTCGGAAGCGAGCGGACA
>DASPZT010000078.1:0-2819 GCA_035636135.1 Candidatus Limnocylindria bacterium
TGTCTCCCGCCTGGAGGACCGACCGAATCGAGCCGGGATCGTCGGCATCAACGTGGAGCTCCGAAATACCCGCGCGCCTGGAGGCCCCGATTGGTTCCAGACCGGACTCCCGGAGTCGCAGCGTCGCCAGTTGCCCAAAGAACCCGTGTGCGCCGATCACGATCACGCGGGGCATCGCAGCCTGAAGTCTCCCTCCCCCTTGCGGGGAGGGTGGGGGAGGGGGTCTCGTGCACACTCGATTAGCCGATTGATGCTTATCGAAGCTGCCACCGCATGGCATACGCCCAGGGGCAAAAAAGAACGAACAGGATGGCCGTCGACAGGGCGATCCCGCTAATCCACCCGGCCAGCGCGAACGCGCTCAGGAATACGCCGGCCACCCAGACCGCCCAGGTCCAGGCGCGAAATCGGGCAGACCGAAATGGCGTGATCGTGGTAAGGACGATGCCGGCGATGGTGTAGAGGCCGTTTGCGGCTCCGCCGGTAAGGACGGTGGCCAGGCGGGTGGTCGCTTCGAAATTGGCTGGGAGCCAGCCGATCAGCAGCGATTCGGCGCTGACGTCACAGGCGATGCCCGCCACCGCGATCCCGACCGCGATGGTCGCCACCTTCGAGTTTTGGACCCGCGCACCCCACCAGCCGTAGAAAGCGACCAGGGTCAGCGCGGCGGCGATCCAGATGCCCCAGCCGAGCCGCCACGCCAATGGATGATCGACGACGTAGGCGGCGCGAGGGGCGAGGGCCGCCACCGTGAGACCGGGGCTGAGCACCAGCAGTAGAGCGGCTGCGGCCAGCAGGTTGACCCCCGCGCAGGCCTGCGGAGCCAGGGCGCGCAGGCGCGCGCCGGCTTGAGTGCCTTCGAGCAGGAAGAGGGCGAACGGGAGCCACCAGACGATGTCGTCGAAGGCGATCAGGGCGAAGGTCCGGACGGGGAGCTCCCCAGCATGGACTGCCAGCATCCAGCCAATCGGACCAAGGATCTTGCCTGCCAGACCGACGGCCACCACCGGTCGCGCCCAGTCGAGGTGCAGGGCGGCGTACGCGTAGAGCAATCCGTACAGGCCGAGCACCATGCCCAGGGTCGACCAGATGGCCGGGTATCGCGGCGGCGCCAGCCGGAAGAGATCGAAGAAGCCACGCGGCGTGAGCACCGCCCACAGCCCGAGCCCGATGTTGTAGGCGGCTGCCAGCCCGAAGATCAGTCGATAGAGGCGCGCCCTAAACGGATCGTCGATCCGGAAGGGCATGTCTCTCTTTTCCCGCCCCCTCAGGGGCAGGGTCAGGTTCGGCTTCTTCCGTTCCTCCCCTCCCCGTTGGGAGGGGTAGGGGAGGGTTGGGGCGGTCCTTCGACCTGGCAATCAGTCGAACCGGCCGATCCAGGAAGACGTAGTCGCCGATCCAGTTGATGAGCACCACTAGGCGGCTTCGGAAATCAACGATCTGCAGCAGGTGGAACACCAGCCAGACGACCCACCCCAGGAAGCCGCTCAACTGGATGCCCTTGATCTCCGCCACGGCGGAATTCCGTCCGATCGTAGCCATCTGGCCCAGGTCCGAGTAGCGAAACGCTTCCAGGGGTTCGCCCTGGAGCACGTGCTGGATGTTGCGCGCCGCACAGCGGGCCTCCTGCATGGCCGGCTGGATCACCATCGGCAGCGGCTGGCCGGCGTGCATGACTTCGGCCATGTCGCCGACGACGAAGACCTCAGGATGTCCCGGCAGCTGCAGCGTGGGTTCCACCTTGACCCGGCTCTGGCGGCCGAGCGGCTGACCCAGTGCCTCAGCCAGGGCCGCTGCGCGCACGCCGGCGGTCCAGATGACGGTCCGAGCCGGGACCTGCTCGCCGTTGCCCAGGCGCAGGCCACGCTCATCGGCCTCCTGCACCGGCGCGTTGAAGATGAGGCGGATGCCCTTCCGTTTCAGCGTTCGGATAGCGGCCTGCTGCAGGCGCGGCGGATAGGACCCAAGGATGGAGGGCACGGCCTCCACCAGGACGATGTCGACCGAGCCCATGTCGAGCTCCGGGAAGTCCTTCCGCAGTACCCCTTTGATCAGTTCAGAGAGCGCCCCCGCATATTCCACGCCGGTTGGCCCGCCCCCGACCACGGCGAACGTGAGAAGAGCTTTCCGCTCGGCCGGATCAGCCGTCCAGGCGGCCCGTTCGAAGTTGGCCAGGATACGGTTGCGCAGCGCCAGCCCATCGCCGAGGTCCTTCAGGGGCGAGGCCGACCGCTCGAGGGCCATGTTGCCGAAGAAATTTACGATGCTGCCCGCCGCCAGGATGAGGTAGTCGTAAGCCAGGTCACCGGCATCGGTCCGCACCCGACGGCCGGCCAGGTCGAGGCCGGTCACCCGGCCCAGCCGGAACTCGGCGTTGCCGATGCCGCGCAGCATGGATCGGGTGGGGTGCGCGATCTCGGAGGGGTCGAGCAGGGCGGATGCCACCTGGTACAGGAGCGGGGTGAACAGGTGGAAGTTGCTCTGGTCCACCAGGACGGTTTGGACCGGCGCTCGCTTCAGCGCCCGCACTGCCTGGATCCCGCCGAAGCCGGCCCCTATCACGACCACCGTTGGCATCGTTACGTTCTGATGGTACGCTCAAAACAGAAATTGGAGACTAAGCGGCTGACCCTCAGCCCGGTTCAGAAGAAGTTCATCGTCCACTGGGGCGAGATGGGCCCCGCTGGGGCGTGAATCGCACCGAAGCGCAGATCCACGCCCTCCTCTACATCACGGCTCGTCCCCTGACGGCCGAGGAGATCACGACCACGCTTGGCGTCGCCCGCTCAAACGTCAGCACCAGCCTGCGCGACCTGCAG
>DASPZT010000079.1:0-10685 GCA_035636135.1 Candidatus Limnocylindria bacterium
TGCGGAGGCCGGGCAGCCGCTGAAAATCGCGGCGGTGGTGCTGGTGCGGGTGGCGCATCACGACGCCGGCTTCACCGACGTGAACGGCGCCCCGGCAGTGGCCTTCGACCTGCAGGGCGCCGGGCCGGCCGACATCTACGCCGGCGGCCAGCACTACGGCGCCACCTGGGACCTCACCGTTCCCACGCAGCCCCTGAAGTTCGTGTGCACCGATGGCAAGGAGGTCCTGCTGCCGCGCGGGCTCACCTGGATCCACCTGGTGGACCCGGAGACGGAGGTGACTGGAAGCTAGGTTGGTTCCGCCTACGCGGCGGGCGGAATTTTCTCGGATGGCCTGAGGGCCACCCTCAAAAATTCGATCCGTCGCGGCCCCGGCATGGAGCCATAGCGAGGCGATCGGCTGGCGTCAAACGGTTCGGCGTTCTAACGAGCTCCGCGCGGGTGCCGCTCGGCGTAACCGCCCTGACTGGCGGTTACGGGAGCCAGATTTCGGACGCCGACTGCACGTCGGTGATCCACCAGCGGCTGTCGATATCGACCAGGGTGTAGTGGTAGTAGCCCAGGAACCGGTGGGTCGTGCGCCGGCCGAGTCCGACCCCTTTCTCCGCATCCGGGACCAGCCGGTAGATCCACTCCTCCTTGGTGGTCACGTTCACGTTTTGCGGCCCGGCCTGCAGCCCGTAGGTCGGCAGTTCGAGCTTGCCGATCTGGAGGTAGGTGGTGTACGAGACGTCCAGGATCTGGCAGTCGATCACCAGGCTGGCCGCCGGGAACGACTCGAAATCGCCCGACAGGTCGTGGGCCACCTGCGACAGCATCGGCTCCAGGTAGACCTCGCGCAGCACCTCGGTGTCACGATTGTTGTAGGCCTGCTGGTTCAGCTTGATGGAGCGAAGCACCGTCTCCTTGATGGCCTGGACGTTGATCGTGGTTTCCTGGCGCACGCCTAGAGCGTACCGGAAACGCCCACCCCGCTCAGGTGGTCACGCCTTCGTAAAGCGTTGTTAAGGCAGGCGCCGGGTGGCCATAGGGTGAAGCCTTTGTGCCCGCCGCGCGTCGAATAGGTGAGCAGATGGCACGAACTGCCAAAGTCGGTCCGCGCCCATGAAGAATGGGTTCAACTGGAAGCTCTGGGCGCTGCTAGGCGGCGGCACGGAGGTCTTCCTGATCATCAGCGCTACCCGCTGGGCCCCGTCCCGGTTCACCTACTTCCTGGCCGTCCTGTTCCTGCCGGTCATGGTGCTGACCGGCTTCTGGAGCCGCAAGTACTTCCTGCTGGACCAGGAGAAGCAGGCCTTGAGCCACCGGGCGGAACGCAGCATGCAAGAGGTGACCCGCTTCTTCGAGACGGCGACCGCCGTCTCCAACCTGAGCAAGCTGGGCGAGAACCTGGACACCCTGGCTGTCAAGCTGGCGGAGCTGCTGGACGTCGAGATCTGCGGCTTCTTCCTCCACCAGGAGGGCCTCGAATCGCTGATCGCCCCCACCGTGCCCAGCGGGCTGCGCGAGGATCGGCTGTTCAGCCAGATGCGGCTCAACCAGCTCCGGTTCGCGGCCAACGCCTCCACCCTGGTGGGCCGGACATTCGTCAGCCAGGAACCGCTCATCATCGTCGATTGCCTGCACGACCCGGACGCCGCCCAGCTCCTGCCCGCCCAGTTCGGCTACCGCGACGTGCTGCTGGTGCCGCTGGGGGCGGCGGGCCGCCCGGTGGGGGTGCTGATGCTGGCCAACAAGCGTCACGACGCCTTCAGTACCTACGACGTCAAGCTGGCCACGTCGCTCGGCTCGGAGGTCGCCGTCTCCATCGAGAACACCATGCTCTTCGAGCAGACCCGCCAGCAGGCGCAGCGGCTGGACGCCTCCATCGAGATGCTGCGCAGCGTGTCCCAGGCGCTGACCGTCAGCAATCCCACGTCCCTGCTGCGCGCAGTGGTGCAGGCCGTACGCGCCCTGAGTGGCGCCCCGGCCTGCCTGATCACCCTCAGCACCGGCGGAGCCGAGCTGCAAACGGCGGAGGTGGGCGAGGGGTTCGACCCCGCCCTCGAGGGGCGCAGCTTCGGCCAGCTCTCGCCCGGCATCGTGACCCAGGTGGTGGTCGAGCAGCGGGCCCTCTTCAGCGAAAATCTGAAACAGGATCCCCGGTTCGCCGCCGACCCGCTGGCCCGGGAGTACGGGCTGCGGGCGGCCATGGCGGTGCCCATGTTCCTGCAGAAGGAACTCGCCGGCACGCTGTCCCTCTACTACCTGGAGCCGCAGCGCATGGACGCCACCTTGATGCAGGTCTTGCAGATCCTGGCCACCCAGGCGGCGGTGGCGCTGGACAACGCCCGCCGCTACCAGCGCGAGCGGGAGACCATCGAGATGCTGCGCCGGGCCAACGTCGAGCTGCAGGAAGCCGACCGGATGAAGTCCGAGTTCCTGACCAACCTGTCCCACGAGCTGCGCACGCCGCTGAACGCCATCATCGGCTTCTCCGAGATCCTGCACACCATGCCCGACCTCTCGGCCGACGAACGCGCCGAGTTCTCGGACAACATCCACCGCAGCGGCCGCCGGCTGCTCAAGCTGATCAACGACCTGCTGGACCTGACCACCATCCGGGCGGGGCGTCTCAAACTGCAGCCGCAGTCCTGCCTGGTCGCGGAGGCGGTCGACGCCGCCCTGTCCGAGAACGCGCCGGCCGCCAACCAGAAGAACCTGACGGTGCGCTCGGATGTGCCCCGCGGGCTGCAGGTGACCTACGACCCGCGCAGCCTTCGCCACATCGTCTACAACCTGGTGAACAACGCCATCAAGTTCACGCCGCAGCAGGGGCGGGTGACGGTGTCGGCCGCCAGCACCCCGGACGGCACGGTGGTCGAGGTCCGGGACACCGGGATCGGGATCCGGCTCGAAGACCAGGCGCGCCTGTTCGCGGAATTTCAGCAGCTCGACGGCTCGACCTCGCGGGCCTTCGAGGGGACCGGCCTGGGCCTGGTGCTCAGCAAGCGGCTGGTCGAGATGCAGGGTGGGCGCATCTGGGTCGAGAGCGAACCCGGACAGGGGAGCAGTTTTCGGTTCTTGATCCCGCACACGCCCATGCTGGCGAGGGTGGCATGATCCCAGCCGTCCCCCGCCGCATCCTGGTCGCCGAGGACGATCCCGAGCGGCTGGAAGCGATCGAGGACCGTCTCCAGGCGGCCGGCTTCACCGTCATTCCAGCCCTGGACGGGTTGGACGCGCTGGACCGGGCCCGCGAGGACCATCCCGACGCAGTGGTGCTCAACATGCTGCTGCGCCAGATTGATGGCCTGCGCGTCTGCGAGATCCTGAAGGCGAACCCCGCTACCACCAACATCCCGGTGGTGCTGGTGGCCGGCATTTACGCCGGGGCCGATGAGGGCCAGCGAGCGCTGGCCGCCGGCGCCGACCGATTCCTGGCCGAGCTCGGACCGCTGAGCAGCGGGGCCGGCCACGATCTGGGCGCCGGGTCAGACCTGGTGGAGGCGCTGCAGCACGTGCTGGGCGCCCAGGCCGCCGACGAACGACCCCTGGTGCTGGTGATCGACGATGACCCGGACAACCGGGCGTTCCTGGTGAAGGCGATCAGCCGGCAGGGGCTGGAGGTGGTAACCGCGGCCACCATGACGGCGGCCCGCCGCCTGCTCGACGGCCGGCAGCCGGCGCTGGTCTTCCTCGACGTCCAGATGCCGGGCGAGAGCGGCCTGGTGCTCCTGCCCCAGTTCCAGCGCGACTTCCCGGAGACGGTGACCGTGATGATGACGGCCTTCGGTTCCGAACAGGTGGCGGCGGAGGCCCTACGCGGCGGCGCCGACGACTACATCGGCAAACCGATTGAGCTGCCCCGGTTGCGGGACCTGCTGGAACGCAACCTGGAGAAGCAGCGGCTGCGGGCCGAGCGGCTGGCGCTGCTGCGCCGGCTGAAGGAGTCCAATCGCTATCTGGTGCGCCAGCACGCGGCATTACGCCGCGCGGACCACGAGATCATGCAGGCCAACCGCCAGCTGGAGCAATCGAACCGCTTCAAGTCGGAGTTCCTGGCGAATATGTCGCACGAGCTGCGCACGCCCCTGAACGCCATCCTGGGGTTCAGCGAGATCCTGCTGGACAGCACCATGGAGCTCACCGCGGGCGAGCGGGTGGAGTTCCTGCGCAACATCCGGTCCAGCGGGCAGCACTTGCTCAGCCTGATCAACGACATCCTGGACCTGGCCAAGATCGAGGCCGGCAAGATGGATCTCCACGCCGAGGAGATGTCGGTGCTGGACGCCATCCACGAGGTGACCAGCATCCTGGAGCCGATGGCGCGGCAGCAGGGCCTGCGGCTGCTGGCCAGCGGGCTGGCCCCGGCGGGCACCATCCGCGCCGACAAGAGCAAGTTCAAGCAGGTGCTGTACAACCTCCTGTCCAACGCCATCAAATTCACGCCGCCCCCCGGCAGCATCACGCTGGCCGTGCGCGACGACACGGACCAGGTGACCGTCTCGGTCACCGACACCGGCATCGGCATCAAGCAGGAGGATGTGCCCAAGCTGTTCCGCGAGTTTCAACAGCTGGACGGCACCTATACCCGCAAGTACGAGGGCACGGGTCTGGGTCTGGCACTGTGCCGCCGCTTCGTCGAGATGCACGGCGGGCGCATCTGGGTGGAGAGTCAGCCCGGCCACGGATCCACGTTCACCTTCTCCTTGCCCCGGCAGTCGCGGCTGCCCGAGGACGCGATGCCGGACGCGCCGACCCCGCCGGAGTTGATGGATCGGCCGCTGGTGCTGGTGATCGAGGACGACCTGGTGACCAGCCAGCGGCTGACCAGCGAGATCCAGGCGGCGGGATTCCAGGTGGCGCACGCGCGCGACGGCGACGAAGCCCTGCGCAAGGCGATCGATATCCTGCCGGACCTGATCACCATCGAGACGGTGCTGCCGCGCAAAGATGGATGGGAGGTCCTCCAGGAGTTGCGCCGCCGGGCCGCCACCGCCGACATCCCGGTCCTGATTTGCTCCGTAACCGAAAACCGCGGGCTGGCGGCCAAGCTCGGCGTCACCGAGTACGTGGCCAAGCCCTGGTCCACCAAGACCCTCCAGGAGGCTCTGCAGCGACTAGCCCAGCGGGTCTCCCGGCGGCGCGACCGGGTTCGGCTGCTGCTCTTGCACCAGGACCGGCGGGCCATCGCCGGGCTGGCCGCCGCCCTGGTGGAGGAGGGCTTCGAGGTCTTCCGGGCCGACTCCGCCGAGGAGGCGCAGGCCAAGGCCGACGCCGCCCCGCCGGACGTCGTCTTGCTGGTCCCGCCGCGCCCGGACTGGGCCCGGCTGATCTCGAAATTGGCGCCCCAACCGGTGCTGCTGGCGGTGGGCGAGTTTGGCCCCGAAGTGCCAGCGATGGACTGGGCAGCCGTTATACCAGACGGACTCTTGGACCCCAGGCCGGTGCTGCACGCCGTCAAAGGCCTGGAGGTCGTTCAGCAACGAAGGAGGAGCGGCCGTGAGCGGCGGCAAGGTACTGATCGTCGAGGATAATCCGGTCAACCTCCGGTTGGCGCAGTTCCTCCTGGAGAAGGCCGGCTTCGCCGTGGCCAAGGCGACCAGCGGAGCCGAATGCCTGGCCCAGCTGGAGCTGGATATCCCCGATGTCGTGCTCATGGACATCCAGCTGCCCGGGGAGGACGGGCTTTCCATCACCCGCAAGATCAGGGCGACGCCTCGCCTGGCGGCGGTGGTGGTGGTGGCCCTGACGGCCCACGCCATGGCGGGGGACCGGGAGAAGATCCTGGCGGCGGGATGCGATGGGTACATCCCCAAGCCCGTCGATCCGGGACGGTTGGCCGGCGAAGTCCGGCGCTATCTGCACCAAGGACGGTTGAAGTCGGCGTGAGCGAACGGCAAAAGCCCGGCTCCTTCCAGGAGATCCTGGAACAGAACCAGCAATTCATCAGCCACCTGCAGGCGCTCCAGGAGTCCGCGGACGCGCAGCTGGCGGCCAAGCAAGACGACCTGGCCCAGACGCGCAGTCGCCTGGAACAGGCGACCAAGGAATTGACTGGGCTGCGCCACGACAAGCTGGAATGGGCGACCGCCCGCCAGGCCCTCACCGAGGAACTCGAAACTCTGAAGAAGCAACACACCGAGCTCAAGGTCGCCCACGACAACATGAAGGCGGAGTTCAACCGGCTGGAGGCCGGCGTGGAGCGGGCCGCCGCCCGCGACACGGAACGCCGCACCGAGCTGCAGCGCCTGGAGACCGAGCGCCTCGATCTCAGCCGCCGTCTGGACATCGAGCAGCAGCAGTCGATGGAGCGGATGACCAAGGTCCGCCACATCCTCGACGGGCTGCAGGCCGAGCTCGATGGCTTTCTGCAGCAAGGGCGGGTGAGGGCCGCGTGACCGACGCCCCCCGGGCCCCCAAGACCTTCGCCGAGATCCTGCAGCAGAACTCGGAGTTCATTACCCACCTCCAGGTCCTGCAGGAGGACGTGCAGTCGCAACTGGCCACGCGAGAGGCCGAGCTCGCCCAGGCGGCGGAGCGCCTGGCCCAGGTGCAGAAGGACCTGGACGAGCTGACCAGCGCCCAGCTGCGGTGGGCCATGGACCGCCAGGCACTGCTGGCCGAGCACGAAACCCTGAAGAAGGGACACGCGGCGCTCAAGAGCTCGAATGCGGCGATGCTGAGCGAACATACAACGCTCAAGAAGGGGAATGAGGCGCTCAAGAGCTCCCATGGGGCGATGCTCAGCGAGAACGAAACCCTGAAGAAGGGGCACGAGGTGCTCAAGACCTCCTATGCGGCCACCCAGGCCGAGCTGATCAGGGTACAGCAGGAGGTCCAGCTGGCCAAGACGCGCGACGACGAGCGCCGGGCGCAGCTCCGCCAGCTGGAAAAAGAACGGATCGAGCTCAGTCAGAAGGCGGAAGCCGACCAGCGGAAGCTGCGGGAGCAGGACTCCGCCTTGAGCAAGGACCTGGAGTCCCTGCAGACCGACCAGCTGCAATGGGCCGTGGACCGGGAAGGCTTGCTCAAAGAGCGCGACGGGCTCAGCCAGCGGCACACCAGGGTGACGGCGCAGCTGGCCGACCTGACCCGCCAGGTGCAGCTCCTGACCACCGAGATCGAGCCGCTGCGGACGGCCCGGGACAAGTGGCAGGTCGAGCGGCAGCGCCTGATCGCTGACCTGGGTCGCCTGGAGCAAGAGGCGCAGGCCAAGGATGCGCAGGTCAAGGCCGACCGCAAGCTGCTCCAGACCGAGCTCGATGACGCGCGCAAGCAGCTGAAAGACACCACACGGCTGCAGCAGGAGCGACAGCAACTGGCGGACGAAAAGGCGGCGCTGCTGGCCAAGGTCCGCAGCCTGGAAGGGGACTGGCAATCGCGCGAAGGCTCCATCGCCGAGGAGAAAGGGAAGTTCAAGCACCAGGTGCAGGAGGCCCAGGCCCGGGTGGCTGCGGTCCAGCAGGACTACGACAAGCTGAAGGCACTGCACGCCGACCTGGCCGGCGAGTCCGGGAAGAAGGCGGAGGAATGGACGGTGCGTGAGCACCGGCTGACGGCGGAGAAGAACCAGCTCAAGGTCGACCTGGAACGGGTGCAGGCCGAGCTGTCAGCGATGAGCGACCGCCATACGGAGCTGCAGAAGGGTCTGAAGTCCCAGAACACCGAGTTGGAGGTCGCCTGGCAGAGTGAGAAGGCGTCTCTCAAGGCCCAGCTAGACGAGGCGCGCAAGGCCGCCAGCCAGGGGCCCACCCAGGTCCAGCTGATCACCAAGTTCGAGGGCGAGAAGCGGGCGCTGCAAGCCCAGGTCGACGCCATCCGGACCGAACTGGCCGCCGCCGGGAAGGGCAAGGAAGCCGCCGCCGCGCTGGCGCAAGCCAAGCGCGACTTCGAGGCCAAGTTCCGGGTCATCTACGACCAGAGCCACGACCTCAAGTCGCCGTTGAACGCGATCAACGGCTTCTCCAACATCCTGCTGAACCCCAAGGAGAACCAGACCACGCCGGAGGAGCGCCAGGAGTTCATCTCGCACATTTACGAGGCGGGCCGGCTGTTGCACGAGCACATCAACGAGCTGATCGAGTTCGCCAAGCAGGAGGCCGGCATCCAGGAGAAGCCGGTGGCGATGATCCCCCCGGCTCCCAGTGGGGGAACCAAGGCCCCCATCATCCTGGTGGCCGACAACGACGGCGCCGTTAAGGACCGCATCGAGCCGTTCCTCAGCAACGCCGGGTATGAGGTCCTGTTCGCCGCCAGCTCCCAGGAGGCGCTCAAGAAGGCGGTGCAGGCCCAGCCGCTGGCCATCCTGATCGACGCCGCCCTCCCGCCCAACGGCGGGTCGGGGCTCATCTACGACCTGCGTCGCGAGTCCAAGACGCGGGACATCCCCGTGGTGCTGACGTCGAAGGTCAACAAGGAATCGCTGGGCTTCGATATCGGGCACAGCGACTTCCTGACCAAGCCCATTGACCGGCAGCAGCTGCTGCAGATGATGGTCAAGTACGACCTGCTGGCGGATGGCAAGCGCTCCAAGAAGACGCCGTCCTCCATCCTGGTGGTGGACGACGACCCCCAGAACGTCCGGTTGCTGAAGGCCATGCTCAAGCCGTTCAACATGGAGGTGCTGGTGGCCGACGGCGGGAAGTCGGGCATCGAACAGGCCCTCAAGAAGAAGCCCGACCTGATCATCCTGGACCTGATGATGCCCGAGGTCGACGGCTTCGAAGTGGTGTCCGCCCTGCGCGGCAATCCGGACACCGCCCAGATCCCGATCCTGATCTACACCGCCAAGAACATCACCAGCGAGGACCGCGAGCGGTTGCAGGGCAACATCCAGTCGATCATCCAGAAGGGGGACTTCGGCAAGGAGCGCTTCCTCGAGATGATTAACAGCCTCCAGACCACCCCGCCGAGTTGAGCCGGCCGGGACCTCCCGGGAACTCGGTGACCACCCTCGATCTGCTGCTGGTTCGCCTTCGCTTCGTGGCCCTGGCCGTGCCGCTGGCGATGCTGCTGGTCATGCCCAGCCGGTCGTGGGTGCTGGTGGTGACCATCGATGCCGCGGTGGCCGCCTACAACGGGGTCATCTTCCGGGCCCTGAAGCGCCGCGCCAGCGGGCGGCTCCCGGATGGCTATGCCCTGCAGCTCCTGATCCTCGACCACGTGGCGGTGTCGGCCTTCATCGTGCTCTTCATCATCAGCCCCACCACCAGCTCGCCCTACCTGCTCTACGCCGCCGTGGCCACCGAGGCCATTTTCCGGTTCGACATCCGGGGCGGCATCCTCACCGGCGCCTTTTTCGCCACCGGTTTTTTTCTCTTTCAGCTGGAGGGGCTGGGACTCGAGGTATCCCTGCGCGACACGCTCCTCCGGGCCGTCCCCACGGTCGCCGGGGCCACCGGGCTGGGGGCTGCGGTGCGGGTCCTCAACCAGGAGATCCAGGACACGCGGCGCCAGCTGGAGCAGACCGAACAGCTGCGCCGGGTCCTGAGCGAGCTGGTCGGGGTGGTCAACCTGATCCGCATTCTGGAGACGGTGCTGGAGACCGGGATTCGCCTGCTCCAGATGGAATCGGGTGCCGTGGCGCTGCTGGACGAGAACCGCAAGGCCTTTGTGATTCGAGCCGTGCTCAACCAGCCGCCCCTGCTGCGGGATACCGTCGTGGAGGCCCAGGGGATTGTGAACCGGGTGGCCCGCGAACGGCAGATCGTGATGGTGGCGGAGCAGCCCTTCCTCAGCGACAGCCGGCCAGGGCTCGATGACCTGGTCTCGGAGATCGCGGTAGGCGTGCCGGTGCTGCTCGACGATCGGGTCATTGGCGTCCTCCAGCTCAACCGTCGCGGGGAAGTGCGCAAGCTGTATCGCTGGGAAGAGGCGGCGCTCCAACTACTGGGGCAGCAGCTGGCGGCGGCGATCCGCAACGTCCGCTTGTTCGAGGAGGCCGATACGCGCGCCCGGCGGCTGGTCCTTCTCAACCATTGCATCGACCGCATGAACCAGCGGCTCTTCGAGCCGGACCTACTGGACACCCTGGTAGACGGGCTGGTGGAGCATTTCGAGGTCGAAGTCGCCCAGGTGTGGTTACTGGAGCAGCCCGACGGCTCGCTGCGATGCCAGGCCACCCGCCACACGACGGGGAGCGCCATGCCGCTCCCGGCGCGGGTCGCCCAGGGGACCACCGAGATCGGCCGGGTGGCCGTCCTGGGCAGTACCCTCCTGGTGGAGGATCCCGCCCGCGACCATCGGTTCGAGAACCGCTCCTGGCTGGAACAGGAGGGGATCCGCTGCTTCGCCGGCTTTCCGCTGCAGGTCAGCGCCCAGCAGCTGGGCGTCCTGGCCGTCTACACACGGCAGATCCTCGACCGGAACGCCATCGAGCTGCTCACCGTCTTCGCCCAGCACGCGGCCACCGCCATCCATGAATCGAACCTCTTCCACCTGGCCACCGAGCAGAAGGCGCGGCTGGAGGCAGTGAACACCGAACTGAACCGGGCCAACCAGCACAAGTCGGAGTTCCTGGCGCACATGCGCCATGCGCTGCGAACCCCACTCAATTCGATCCTCGGGTTCTCTCAGCTGCTGCAGGAGGGCGACGGCGGGGTGCTCAGCCCCGACCAGCGGCAGGACGTGGAGATCATCGCCTCCAACGGCCGGCACCTACTGTCCCTGATCAATGACCTGCTCGACCTGTCCAAGCTGGA
>DASPZT010000080.1:0-2832 GCA_035636135.1 Candidatus Limnocylindria bacterium
CGTCTACCACTTCATGTTCGGGAAGAAGCAGAGCATGGCGTGTCCGATGTGCACGCTGTGGATCGATGGGTTCAACGGCGTCGCCCGGCACCTGGCGCAGAACGCGGACTTCGTGATTGCGGCCGCCGCCGATCCGCCCACCCTCCGCGATCACGCCCGTAGCTGCGGCTGGAACAACCTGCGGCTGCTCAGCTGCGGCACCAGCAGCTTCAAGTATGACCTGGGCAGCGAGGACGAGGGCGGCAACCAGGAGTCAACCCTGTCGGTGTTCACCCGGGACCAGCACGGAACGGTTCGTCACTTCTACACCGCCCACCCACAGATGGCCGACGACATCCACCAGCGGGGCCTCGACCTGCTCAACCCGGTCTACAACATGCTCGACCTTACCCGCCAGGGGCGCGACGACTGGTACGCCGAGCTCGCCTATGCTGCCGATGCGTTGACTGCGGTCCGGGCATAGCCCGAATCCACCGAGTCGAACTTGCATCTTGGGCGCGGGACGAGCGATCGGTACGTCGTCTCCTGCGCGCCTCAGTTACGCACCGACGGGTGCGCGCCTTCGCGTGCTCGTCGCCTCCTTCCGCTCATCTCGCCCCGCATCCCAATCTGCATCGTCCGATCGATGGATCCGGGCTAGCTGCCGCGATAGCTGCTCAGGCCGAAGGGCGAGATCAGCAGCGGCACATGGTAGTGGCGCCCCTCGGCCAGCTCCAACTCGAACACGACTTTCTTGTAGAGGTGGGGCCGGGAACCGTAATACCCATCGACCTCGAACACCAGCTGGTACGTCCCCGGCTCGATGCCGCCGCCGCCGCTCAGGTCGGCGATCCGTCCCTCGGCGTTGGTGACCTGCGGGACCAGTGTCCCCAGCGTCACCCGCACCCCGGACGCCGGACTTCCGGCCGCCACATCGAGCACATGCGTCGAGACCGTGGCGCGCGTCATCTAACGAAGCCCCACCAGGTCATCCGGCTTGACCGGCGCCCGGGGCAGCTCACGCCCGGTGGCGGCCCGCAGCGCGGCCACGATGGCCGCCGGCACCACCACGGTGGACGGCTCCCCCACCCCTTTGGCGCCATAGGGCAGTCCCGGCTCCGGCTCCTCGACCAGGTCTGAGACCACCGGGGGCATATCCAGGATGGTAGGCAGCAAGTAGTCCGTGAAGGACGCGTTGCGGATCTTTCCATCCTTCAGCTCGATCTCTTCCATCAGGGCGAGGCCCAGTCCCTGGGCGCTGCCGCCCTCGATCTGGCCGCGCACACTCTGGGGATTCAAGGCGCGCCCCACATCCTGGGAGACGGCCAGCTGCACCACCCGCACCAGCCCCAGCTCGGTGTCGACCTCGACCACCGCCCGCGCCGCGCCGAAGGCGAAGGACACGTGGGGATCGCCCTGCCCGTTGGCGTCAAGTGTGCCGGTCCGCCGGTGCCGGAATACGCGGGTGGCTTCGATTGCCGGTCGCAGGTACTCATCGAGCGGGTCGGGCATGATCGAGGTCCCGGCGCGACGCACAAGCTCGTCGCGCACCGCCTGGCACGCGAGCTGCACCGCACCGCCCGTCATCATGGTCTGCCGCGACGCCGAGCTCGACCCCGCCGACCCGATGGCGGTGTCCGGCTGGTGCACCAGCACCCGCTGCACCCCGAGCTCCGTCCGCACCACCTGGGTGACGATGGTATCCAGTCCCTGGCCGACCTCGACGGCGGCGGTCTTGACCTCGGCGAGCGGGCCCTCCTGATCGACCGACAAGCGGACCCAGGCCTCCGAGGAATCGTCGAACCCCTCGCTGTAGGCCAGGTTCTTGTAACCCGCGGCGAAGCCGACGCCGCGCGTCAGCGCCTCGCCACGCCCGACATTCCCGGCGCCGCCCGGAATCAACATCCGGTCGCGATCAAGGGGAGACTCCTCGGGCGGCATGGGCAGGGCCGCGCATCGCGAGAGCAGGTCCCGAACGGGGGCGGCGCCGGTGACCCGCTGTCCGGTGGGCAGCACATCGCCGGTCTTGAGGGCATTCTTCAGCCGCACCTCGATCGGATGCAGGTTGACGGCCCGGGCCAGTTTGTCCATCTGCGCCTCATAGGCGAAGCAGGCCTGCACTGCGCCGAACCCGCGCATGGCGCCGCAGGGCGGGTTGTTGGTGAAGACCGCCGTCCCTTCCAGCCGGGCGTTGGGCACCGCATAGGGGCCGGCCGCGAAGGTAGTGGCGTTGCCGATGACCGCCGGCGAGGTGGACGTGTAGGCCCCGCCGTCGACTAGCAGTTTCGCGTGGACATTGATCAGCTTGCCATCCCGGGTCGCGCCGTGCCGCATCCAGATGCGCGACGGGTGCCTGTGCACGTGGCCATAGAACGATTCCTGGCGGCCGTAGGCAATCTTCACCGGCCGCTCCGTCCGCAGCGCCAGCATGCAGGCATGGATCTGCATGCTCACATCCTCGCGCGCGCCGAAGGCGCCGCCCACCCCGGACAGGTGCAGTCGCACCTTCTCCGGCGGCAGGTTAAGGCAGGGTGCGATCTGCTCCAGGTCCGCGTGCAGCCACTGGGTTGCGATGTAGAGGTCAACGCCCCCGTCTGCAGCCGGAACGGCCAGGCCGGCTTCCGGCCCCAGCGGCGCCTGGTCTTGCATCCCGGTTTCATAGGTCCCTTCCACCCAGACCTCGGCCTGGGCGTGGGGGTCGCCGTGGATGACGCGCAGCTGGCGCACCACGTTGCCCTGCGGATGGAGCTTGGGCGCATCGGACTGCAGCGCCGCCTCCATATCGGTCACCGGCGAGAGCACTGCGTAGGTGACCTCGATCTTTGGGGCGGCTTGCTTCGCCTGCTCGGGCTG
>DASPZT010000081.1:0-3910 GCA_035636135.1 Candidatus Limnocylindria bacterium
GACGGTGTCGAGATTGACGACACATTCACGTGGCATGCCATCTTTCGGGCCGAGCGCGACCTCGACAGGAATGCCTCGAACACGGGTCGTCACTGGCGCGACGGTGACGAGCTTTCGCACCTGGTAGGCCTCGTCACGGGACAGGAGAATCACCGGGCGGCGGCCGGCTGGCCTGGGGAGCTCAGCCCACCAGATCTCGCCCCTCTTCACTCCCAGGGCTCGGCCGCGAGAACCTTCGAAGACGCGGCGCGGGCGGCCTCCACCTCGTCGGCCGTTTCCGGCTGGGTGGAGTAGCCGCGCACATAGCAATCCACATCCCGGTCTCCGGCGGGGCCGAGGAAATTGGTAGCAGCCTGTCGAAAGTACTCGCTCCGGCTCACCTTGCGCTCCCGGCGGGCCCGGTCTACCCGATGCAACAAGTCATCGGATAGGCTGATGGCGACCTTGACGGCTCGTTTCATACCGGTATCATACCAACACCGTCCTTCCCTGGGCGGATGGCCGAATATGGCGCCGGGCGACTGTGGCGATGCGTTTGGGCGCTGGCGAGCGGTGTTGCCACCAGGTCGTACGGCTGCCTACGGCGCCTACCGTAGAGCGTCTCCGACCGGTGGCATCTCGTCATCGACTGTTGACATCCCAGTGGTTGCCTGGCGGCGTGTTCCGCGTCTTACTCATTGGTGGGGATGCGTAGAGCGATTTGCCTGGTGGCCTGGCTGGGACCCTTCATGCTCGTGCCGCTTCTCACTCCGGTCGTGGTCGGCGCGGCTCCGGTGCCGTCGACCACCTGCCAGGTCTTCCCCGCCGACAACATCTGGAACACCGACATCTCCGCGCTGCCGGTCCACGCCCGCAGCTCCCAGTGGCTGGCGTCGATGGCGGCCTCCACCACCAACCTGCACCCGGATTTTGGCGGCCCACCGTATGGCTTCCCCTTCAACGTGGTCGACAACACTCATCCACTGCAGACAATCACCTTCCAATACGTGAGTGAGAGCGACCCGGGTCCGTATCCGGTCGGGGCCGACACCCTCATCGAAAATGGCAGCGACCGCCATGCCCTGATCATCAACCGCAATACCTGCACGCTGTACGAGCTGTACAACCTGGCGGGCAGCGGCTCGTCCTGGACTGCCGGGTCGGGCGCCATCTTCCCGCTCGGATCGGATGCGCTCCGCCCGCTGGGATGGACCTCCGCGGACGCGGCCGGGCTGCCCATGTTCCCGGGGCTGGTGCGGTGGGATGAAGTGCAGGCCGGGGCCATCACTCACGCCATCCGCTTCACGGCCCAGCAGACCGACCAGAGCTTCCTGTGGCCGGCCCGGCATCAAGCCGGTGCGGCCGCCAACCCCTCGCTGCCGCCGATGGGAGCCCGCTTCCGGCTGCGCTCCACCTACGACATCTCGCCCTTCAGCGCCCAGGCGCAGGTCATCCTCAAGGCTCTGCAGCACTACGGGTTGATCCTGGCCGACAACGGCAGCAACTGGTTCTTCAGCGGCACCGAGGACGCGAATTGGCCGAACAGCCTGCTGAGCGAGCTGAAAACGGTGCCCGCCTCTCAGTTCGACGCCATTGACGAGTCGTCGTTGATGGTCGACCCCAACTCGGCGGCCACCACCCCCACGGCGCCTCCGGCGGCGCCGGGCGCGCCAGTTGCCATCGCCGGCGAGGCATCGGCGACCGTCTCCTGGACCGCTCCCGCGGGGGCGATCACCAGCTCCACCGTGACGGCATCGCCGGGCGGGGCCACCGCGACGGTCTCCGGCGGCGCGCTGTCCGCGACCGTGACCGGCCTCACCGATGGCACGGCCTACACGTTTACGGTTAAAGCCACCAATTCCGTCGGGACCGGGCCCGCTTCAGCGCCCTCCAACGCCGTGGTGCCCGGTCGTGGCCAGTTCATCGCTCTGGCCCCGAGCCGGATCCTAGATACACGCACCACCAGCCCGGTCGGTCCAGCCGGCACCATGAATGCGCAGGTCACGGGGCAGGGCGGCGTGCCGGCCAGCGGCGTGGCAGCGGTCGTGCTGAACGTGACCGTCACCGATACCACGGCCTCCAGCTACCTGACGGTCTGGCCTGCCGGCTTGCCGCGGCCGCTGGCCTCCAACCTCAACTGGTCCGCCGGGACAACCGTTCCCAACCTGGTGGAGGTCGCGGTCGGCGTGGGCGGCCAGGTGAGCATCTTCAATGCGTTCGGCAATACCGACGTCCTGTTCGACGTGGCCGGGTACGTGGCCACACCAAGTGCCACGCCGGGGTCGGCCGGGCGGTACAACCCGATCGTGCCCAACCGCGTGCTTGACACTCGAACGGGTCTCGGCGCGCCCGCCAAGCAGCTGTGCGCGTACCAAAGCATCAGCGTGACGATCGCCGGCACGCCAAATGTGCCCAGCACCGGGGTGGCGGCCGTGGTGCTCAACGTGACAGCCACCAACACGGTGGTGGCGCCCAGCTATGTGACCGTGTATCCCACCGGCGGCACGCGGCCCGTGGTATCCAACTTGAATTTCCAGCCGGGCCAAACCGTGGCAAACCGCGTCGTCGTCAAGCTCGGGACCGGTGGCTCGGTGGACTTCTTCGACTACGCGGGCCACACCGACGTGGTCGCCGACGTCGCGGGCTGGTTCACGGATGGCACGACCAGCTCGGCGGCCAGCCTGTTCGTGGCCGTGCCGCCCGCGCGCATCCTGGATACCCGCACCACCAGCGGCCCGGTGGGGCCAAATGCCTCAATCGTGCTCCCGGTGGCGGGCCAGGGCGGGGTACCGGTTATGAGCGCGCCGGTGGCGCCCACCGCGGTGGTGCTCAACGTGACGGTCACCAACCCGACGACCGGCAGCTACCTGACCGCCTGGCCGGACGGGGCCCAGAGGCCGCTGGCCTCCGATCTGAACTACGTCGCCGGCCTGACGGTTCCCAACCTGGTGGTGGTGAAGCTCGGGTCCACCGGCGCCATCGACCTGTACAACGCCTTCGGATCGGTCGACGTGATCGTCGATGTGGTGGGCTGGTACAGCTAGGGCCTGTCCGTTGCCTAGGCTGCCTGGGCCGACAACAATCGGACCCGCCTTCGTTGATTCGGTGAAGCCGTGAGCAAACCTCTTCGCCTCCTCGTGTTGGAGGACGATCCGCAGGATGCGGAACTCGCCCTCCGCGAGCTCCGACGAGCCGGCTACGACCCGGTCTGGCGACGCGTCGACGACGAGGCCGGCTTCAAGGCGAACCTCGACCCCGAACTCGACCTCATCCTCGCTGACTACCACCAGCCCCAATTCGACGCGCTGCGCGCCCTCAAGCTGATGCAGCAGGCCGGCCTGGACATTCCATTCGTGATCGTGTCGGGCGCAATCGGCGAGGAAATCGCCGTGGCGGCGGTTCGCCAGGGGGCCATCGACTACGTCCTGAAGGATCGCTTGGCGCGTCTGGGAACGGCGGTGCAGAACGCCCTGGAGCAGTCGCAGCTCCGGCGACGGCAGCGGGAGGCGCAGCGGGCGCTGGAGCATCAGGCGCTCCACGATGGCCTGACCGACCTGCCCAATCGGCTGCAGCTCGGGCAGCGGGTCGAGGCGGCCATCGCCAGCCGGCCCAGCGCGGCGCTGCTGCTCCTTGATATCGACAACTTCAAGGAGATCAACGATACGTTTGGCCACCGGGTGGGGGATGCTCTGCTTCGACAGGTCGGCCCCCGTCTGAGCGATCAGCTCGAACCAGGTGACGTCATTGCGCGACTCGGGGGTGATGAGTTTGCGATCCTGTTGCCCGGCGCCGATGCCGACCGGGCCCTGAAGGTGGCGCACGCGCTGCTCCGCGTGGAGCGGCCGTTGATGGCGGACGGCCACGCGTTGGAGGTGACGGCCTGCATCGGGATCGCGGTTTTTCCCCAACACGGATCCACCGCCGAGACGTT
>DASPZT010000082.1:0-5227 GCA_035636135.1 Candidatus Limnocylindria bacterium
TCTAAGCCACCACGATTTATCTCCCTCCCTCCTTGCGGGGGAGGGTCGGGGTGGGGGGTCTCGCAATTACCGCGCCGGTAGGGCGAGGCTCACGGCCATCTGGAACCCGCCACCCGGGATGGTGGCCATCCCATACTTGAATCACGGTGACGTCCCGTCGACCATCCGCGGCCACGACCCCATCGCCATCTGAACGCCTCACCGATCGCCCGGTCGTGGGCGCGCTCATCCTGGCCCTCTTCGCGGTCGCCATGGGCCACCTCGAGGCGGTCGTCGTCTACTACATCCGCCTTGATCTCGGTGATGTCCACGGGACCGGCACCATTCCCCCGGAGGTGCTGCGCTCCTTTCCCTGGGGCATCGAAGCCACTCGGGAGGTGGCAACCCTGGTCATGCTCGGCACCGTTGCCGTGCTGGCGGGGAGGACCTGGTCCAGGCGGCTGGCCGCCCTGTTGTGGACCTTTGCGGTGTGGGACGCAAGCTACTACGCGTCACTCCGGATCATGACGGGGTGGCCGCCATCCCTCGTCAGCCCCGACATTTATTTCCTGCTTCCGCTTCCCTTCGGGGGTCCGGTCTGGGTCCCGCTGGCCGCGGACGTGCTGTTTGCCGCTGCCGCGGCGAGACTCGCGGTTAGAGGGCCAGGGTCATGGGGTTCTCCAGGAGCCGCTTGACTTCCTGGAGGAACTGGGCGGCCGTCGCGCCGTAGAACACGCGGTGATCGACCGAGAGGGTCACGCGCATGCGCTTGGCGGGCACGACCTGACCATCCTTCACGACCGGCTTGTCCAGGATGGAGCCCACGGCCAGGATGCCCGAGTCGGGCGGATTGATGATGGCCGTGAACTGGTCGACGTCGTACATGCCGAGATTGGAGACGGTGAAGGTGTTGCCCTGCAGATCCTGGGGCCCGGCCCGACGCGCTCGGGCTCTCTCGGCGAGGGCCTTGCTCTCGTGCGCGATGTCTTTGAGCGCTTTCTGGTCGGCGTTGTGGAGGACCGGCACGATCAAGCCATCCGGCATGGCAACGGCGATGCCGATGTTGATGTCGCGCTTGCGCTCGATGCGGCCGTCCGCCCACGAAGCATTGACCTCTGGGAACTTGGTGAGCGCCAGCGCAACGGCCCTGATCACCAGGTCGTTGAAGCTGATGGCGTCCGCCTTCTCGACCGCCTGGTTGAACATGTCGCGGAAGCGGACGGCATCGTCCATCCCGATCTCGGAGGTCACATAGAAGTGGGGCGCCGAGAACTTGCTCTGGCTCAGCCGGGCGGCGACCGTGGCCTGCAGCTTGGAGAGCTCGATGACCTCGACCTCCTCAGTCGGCCGTGCCGTTGCCGGCACTGCGGCCGGTCGGGCCGCAGCGGGGGCGGCGGTAGCCGGTGCACCACGTTGCCCGGCGGCCTCCACGTCCTCGCGAGTGATGCGTCCTCCAGGACCGGTGCCCTCCAGCCGGCTGAGGTCGATGCCCCGCTCTTCCGCCACCCGGCGGGCCACCGGAGACACTTTCAGCCGGCCGCCGTCGGATGGGGCGGGGGCTTGCCGCCGCAGCATGGCCAGCGCCGCGGCTGACGCCGCGCCCGCCTCGATCCGGTCGTCGGGCGCGCCCTGCGGGTATTGCTCACCGCCCGAAGCCTCGGCTTCGACGGGTCGTGCCGTGGCAGAGGCCTTCTCGGCTCGCTGCACGTGGGCCTCCGCCGAAGTCGGCTGCGCCGCAGGTTTCGCGGCCTGGGCCGCCGGCTCCGCGGCCGGGGTGGCGCCGGGGCTGGCTTCGCCGATGGTGGCGATGACCGCCCCGATGGGGGCGCTGTCGCCCTCCTTGACCGCAATCTTGCTCAGCTTGCCGGAAGCGTAGGCCTCCACCTCGATGTTGGCCTTGTCGCTTTCGATCTCGACCAGGGGCTCGCCCTTCTTGACCTCATCGCCTTCCTTCTTCAGCCAGCGGATGATCTTGCCGGTCTCCATCGAGTCCGAGAGCCGCGGCATCTGCACGTCTGGCATGGGTGGGCCTAATTCTTCCCGAGCAGGGCTTTGGCGGTCACGATGAGGTCGGCCTTGGCCGGGAAGGCGAGCTTCTCCAGCCGCTTGTTGTAGGGGGTCGGGACCTCGGCTCCGGCGATCCGGGCCACCGGGGCATCCAGGTCGTCGAAGGCCTCTTCGTAGATGCGCGCCGCGATCTCGGCCCCGACGCCGAACGAGCGCCAGCCCTCTTCCACGGTGATGGCGTGGCCGGTCTTGCGCACCGACTCGATCACCGGCACCATGTCGAGCGGCCGCAGCGCCCGCATGTCAACCACTTCGGCGCTGATGCCCAGCTGTTCCAGGTCCTTGGCCGCGTCCAGGGCCACCAGCAGCATGCGGGAGTGGGCGCAGATGCTGACGTCGTCCCCCGGGCGCTTGACCTCGTTCTTGTCCAGCGGCACCAGGTGCTCGCCGTCCGGGACCTCGCCCTTGACCGCGTAAGTGCCTTCGTTCTCGACGAACATGACCGGGTTGTCGTCTCGGATGGCGGACTTCAGCATTCCCTTGGCATCGGCGGGTGTGCCCGGGGCCACCACCTTGAGGCCGGGCACGTGGGCGAACCAGTTCTCGTGGCTGTGCGAGTGCTGGGCCGCCAGCTGATGGCCGCCACCGCCGGGGGTCCGGATCACGATGGGGACCTTGATCCCCCCGCCAAACATGTAGCGGATGTGGGCCGCGGCATTCACGACCTGGTCCATCGCCACCATGATGAAGTTGACGGTCATCATTTCGGCCACCGGCCGCAGCCCCGCCATGGCCGCCCCGATGGCCGTGCCCACGATGATCTCCTCGGCGATGGGGGTGTCCAGCACCCGCTTCTCTCCGAACTCCTTCATCAGCCCGCGAGTGACCTTGAAGCTGCCGTCGTACAGGCCGATGTCCTCGCCCAGCAGGAAGACGTTCGGATCGCGCTGCATCTCCTCGCGGAGAGCCTGGTTGAGGGCGTCCCGAATAGACAGGATGGGCATCGCTAGCTGGCCGCCTCGTCGGCGTAGACGTCGCGGAAAAGATCCTTCGGATCGGGTTCCGGGCTCTCGTCGGCGAATTTGACGGCCGCGTCGACCTCCGCCATGACCTCCACGTCCATCGCCTCCAGGTCCTTATCGCTGGCCAGCCGTTCGCGCTTCAGGTACTCGCCGAACTTGAGGATGGAGTCGCGTTCCTTCCACTCCGTGACCTCTTGCTTGCCCCGGTACGTATCCGGGTCGGACATAGAATGGCCGCGGTAGCGATAGGTGACGCACTCCAGCAGGCTGGGTTCGCGCTGATCGCGGGCCTGGGCCACCAGGCGATCGGTGACCTGGCGGACCGCCAGCACGTCCATGCCGTCAACCCGCTCCCCGGTCATGTCGTAGGCGAGCGCCTTCTTCCAGAGTTCGGTGACGGCCGAGGCGCGCGACACGGCGGTCCCCATGCCGTACTGGTTGTTGATGATCACGAACACGACCGGCAGCTTCCACAGCTTGGCCACGTTGAGCGATTCGTGGAAGGCGCCGATGTTGGTGGCGCCGTCGCCGAACATGCTCATCACGACTTCGGGCTTGTCCTGGTAGCGAATGGCGTACCCCGTGCCGCAGGCGAGCGGCAGCGCTTCGCCCACGATGGCATACCCACCGAAGAAGCGATGGTCGTGATCGAAGAGGTGCATCGAGCCGCCCCGCCCGTGCGAGGTGCCCGTCTCCTTGCCAAACAGCTCAGCCATGATGGCCTTGGCGTCGACTCCCTTGGCGATGGCGTGGCCGTGCTCGCGGTAGTTGCTGTAGACGTAGTCCTCCGTCCGCAGCGCGGAGATGGTGCCGACGATGGTGGCCTCTTCGCCGATGTTGAGATGACAGAACCCGCCGATCTTGGCCATCTGGTACATCTCGGCCGTTTTTTCCTCGAAGCGCCGGATCAGGAGCATCTCCCGGTAGAGCTTGAGCAGCGTGGACTTGTCCGAGAGCACCTTGACGGTCTCGGTGGGGCGCTGGTCAAGCTTCATGGCGACTCCTGGGCACAAAAGATCGGTGATCGGGCAGACCCGTCGCTCCTATTGTATTCAGCGCTGTCCCTCCCCCTGTGCAGGGTAAGGTGGGGGTCAACGAGCCTCGGCGCTATTCGCCGGCGGCGCCGTCCGTCTGCTCGCGCAGGATATCGGCATGGCCGGCGTGGCGCGCCGTCTCCTCGATCATGTGAATGAGGATCCAGCGCAGGGTGTACGGCTGCTTGGCCTGGCCTTTGACCCGGTCATCAAGCTGGGCGGCGGCCACAATGGCCCGGGCGCGCTCGACCTGGTCGCGGTAGAAGGCGATCACGCTCTCAGCCGTCTCGTCCGGCTCGATCCGGAAATCGGCGTCCGGGTCCTGTTTGGTCCAGGGCACCGGGAGGTCCTCGCCGTGAAACCGCATCCGAAACCAGGAGCGCTCGACGTAGCCGAGGTGCTTGACGATCCCGAGCAAGGTGGTGGGGGACGGGACCAGGCGGCGGCGCAGCTGGTCCTCGGTCAATCCGCGGACCTTCACCAGGATGGTCTCCCGGTACAGGTCCAGGAAGCTGATCAGCAGCTCGCGCTCGGACGCGGCTGGCGGCGGGTCGACCCGCGTATCCGGCAGCGAACCCTGGATCATTGCCCGAGTCTATCGCCAGCGGGGTGCGTACGTGATCGAATACACCGTCCGAGCCGTGGGTGGCAGCTCGGTCTTGGCCAGCGGTGAGCCCGCGGAGATGGGAAAGACCATCAGGGTGAAACCTTCGTTGCCCCGCAGGAAGCCGTCCATGGTGAGGCCGGCGATGCTGGCTGCTTGATCCGCCGGGAGCCTGGTCGCTTCCTTACTGATGAGTGACGAAAGGCGAGTGGACGTCGAATCCACTTTCCATCCGTGGCTGGTCAGCCAGTCTCGAAACCACCGTCGGACCTCCTCGGGTTCGGCCTCCGTCCACAGCGCTCGGCTGTTCGTGAGCGTCTTCCCGCCTGTCCGGTCGTGGAGGCCCATCTCGACCTGGGGAACGGCGGTCGATCCCGGATATTCCAGCGTTGCGAGTTGCGCCTCGTCGACCTCGGTGGGCGTTGGCGCTGGGGCGGTAATGCTCGTGGTGCCGCGGGTGGCGAGCAGGATGACCACCAGGATTGCCATGACGACGACAATGGCCAGCCACGGCCACGACATCAGTTAGGCGCCGTTGGGGGAGGTCAGTCGTTCCGGATAGCGGGCGGTGACTACCGTCT
>DASPZT010000083.1:0-3388 GCA_035636135.1 Candidatus Limnocylindria bacterium
GTGAATATCCGGGCCGATCTTCGCCCTCGCCCAGCTGGCCAGCACGAACGGCTCTGCGGGCAGCGGCCGCAGCGCGTCTTTCTCCACCGCCTCGAACACCGCGGCCGGCGCGGCGCCTTCGAGCGGCCGGCACGGGCGGCGCCCCGCGACCTCCGCGGACCAGCGCACCGCCTCGGCCTGCATCTGCTCCAGCGAGGCGAACTCCCGGCCGCGCCAGAACGAGTCCCGGACATACGGCATCGGCCGTTCGACCCTGGCCTTATCCCGGGGTTTCCGTGACCGTGCGGGGTCTATCAGGCACCCATAGTGAGCAGCCAGTTCGGCGTAGGACCGGTTCAGCTTCGGGTCATACAGGTCCGGCTTGTCCACCCCGGTCTTGAGATTGTCCGGCACCAGCCGGGCCGGGACGCCGGCGAAGAACGCGAACGCGGCCACGTGGCATTCGGTCCAGGCCCGCTGGTCCATCTTCAGCACCGGCCGCACGAACATGTACCGCGAGCAGGCCAGCACCATCACGAACGCCTGCACCGTCCGCAGTTTCCCGGTGACCGGGTCCAGCCAGCGGCCCAGCTGCCCGTAATCGATCTGCGCCTGCTCCCCGGCCTCCGCCGGGTTCGGGTCCCACACCCGGACCTGCGCCCGCCGGGTCTCCTCCGGCAGGTTCGCCGTCACATACCGGCGGAAGCTCTGGACGCTGACGGCCAGGCCATGCTCGTCGCGCAGCCGCTGGTGGATCGTTGACATCCGCACCCCGGCCTTCAGCTGCTCCACGATGTAGTCGTGGTGCTCGCTGATCGCGGGCCAGGTCACCTGCCGCAGCCTGGTGTCAGCCAGCTGCGGGAACCAGCCCCGCACCAGCTCCGCCCACTCCTCCTCGCTCTTCGCCGGCCCGCCCGGGACGATGCCCGCCGCCTCAGCCGGGGCGATGTACTTCCGCAGCGTCTTGCGGTCCACCCCCAGGCTCTCAGCCATCTCGTTCTTCGACCGGCCCGCATGCCAGTGCATCAAGATCTCGGTGACGTCGATCACGTCGAACGTTCTCCTTGCCATCAGCCCCCCGTCGTCACAGACGGGAGGAAGGTTGCTCCTTCTCGATGGCCAGGTCCACCACGACACGCATGTCATCCCCATGGGGAATTACGTGATCGTCAGCCCCTCAGACCTGGGGAATTACGTGAGCGCCGACAGGCGACCGACCCGGCGATGATCGCGGCGGTGACCGCGATGGCGCCTTCGGCGGCCATGTAGACCAGCGACAGCCACGACAGCAGCCGGGCCAGCCTGGCCTGGCGCTTCCAGCCGGGACTGCCCTGCGGCAGCGCGGTCTGGGTGGTGGGCGAGGTGGAACTCACGGGCGTACCTCCGATGCGGTGTCGCTCTGGCGCGGGTCGCCGTAGTTGCCGCACAGCTGCACGTCGTGTCCGACGCCGGCCAGCAACAGCTCGGCGGCCTGCAGGAGGGCGGCCAGTTCAGGGCGGGCGAGCCGGTAGAGGTTCGCCCTGCCTTGCGCGCGGTCGGCCACCAGGCCGCAGTCCCGCAGGCACTGGCTCTTCCTCGCAGGTGCCGAATCCGCCGTCTGCAGGAGTGTGTCAAGGTGGAGCGCCCGCATGTCGGCGGCCATCAGGATCTGCCCACTGGCGGTCACAGCGATGGCACGGCGGTCACGGAAAGTGAGCGGATTCCCTGTTCCAGCGCTGCTGGATTCGCGCCGAACGCCGAGTATTTGCGCCTCTCCGCGTTCGGGTGTCAGTACCGACAGCAAGCGCAGATCAGCCAGATATGAGCGTCTCCGAAACGCTCCTCAGATTGGCTCAGCTTCCACGACGCCGGTGGAAGCCGGGAGCGGGAGGGCAGAACGCAGCGCGAAGCCGGACGCGCTCAGAAGCGCCCGGAACTCCTCCTCGGTCCGTTCGCGGCCACCGAGGGCAACCATCATGTGCAGATCCAGCCACTTCGATGGGTGGGGTTCGTTGCCGGGCTCCATGACAGCGTCGATGATGATCAGGCGGCTTTGCGGCCTCATTGCCTGGCGGCAGACGCGCAGGATGTCGAGCGACTTCTCGTCCGGGAAGTCGTGCAGGATGTACTTGAGCACGTATGCGTCGTGTCCCGGGGGAACGGACGCGAACAGGTCGCCGGTGACGACGTTGGTGCGGTCGGCGAGGCCCTCGGTCCCGAGGTATCGCTCGGCTGCCTCGGTGGCAGTCGGCAGATCCAGCAGCGTGCCCGTTGCACGCGGATTCGCCATGAGGATGGCGGCAATCAGGCGTCCTTCGCCGCCTCCGAGGTCGATGATCGAGTCAAAGCGCGAGAAATCGCAGTTCTCCACGACCAGCCGGTTGGTCTCAGCCGACATTGCCGTCATTGCCCGGTTGAACGCGACCTCGATGTCGGGATGACCGGCGAGGTAGTCCCAGAAGCCGACGCCGTTGGCCCTGGCAAACGACGGCTCGCCGGTCCGCAGCACATGATCGAGCTCGGTCCATGCCAGCACATTGCCGTTGTGCGGTGCATAGATCACGTAATCGCGCGCCGAACCTGGAACGTCACCACGTAGCGCCTCTGACAAGGGTGTGTTGAGGTACTTCCCGGTCTCGTCGCTGCGGAAGATGCCCCGGCTGGCCAACGCACGGAGCAGCCGCCCCAGCGACGGCCCGTTCGTGGACGTGGCGGCTGCCAGATCTGCGGCGCTCTGAGGTCCGCCCGCCAGCAGATCGGCGATGCCCAAGACGGCCGCAGCCTGCAACGCCCTGGCAACCATGAATCCCTGCGCCATCTGCATCAGCACCACCGCAGGCGGCGGCTCCGCCGTATGCTCAGCACTCACTGGCGACCCTTCCCCGGCAGGGCAGAGGCAGCCTCTGCATGACCGTTCGTCACGAACACAGAATGCCCGCTCTGGTGCTCTTCTAGCGAGCGGTTGCCACACCGATGCTCCGCCACGTGGCGATCTGTGCCTGTTCGGAACCGCCACGCACCCGCCGGGCATCCACTACCCGGCACACCGCGGGTGGTTGCCTTCGCTGGGCCAGGCTGGACGCGGAGCGAGGTTCCACCACCCTCTGTGACAGCTTGCTGCCGAACCCGTGCGCTTCTGAGTTCCGCGCGGTTGTTCATGGCGTCCGGAAAGTCGTCCTGCTGACTGTTCTGGCTCCGGTCGCACTGACCCTGGGTGGGTGCACAGGCCACCCGCCGGCCGCACTCCCCAATCCGGACTGTCGCGCGGCAGCTTGCCCGCCTGGGTACCACCAGCGTGATCGTCTTCGTTTCGGGCCACAGTCACAGCAGTGCGGCCACCGCCGGAACCCGCCGTCCGGCAGCTGATCAGCGGTTCCGGGGCCGGGAGCGTGACCAAGACGTTCACGGCCACGCTCGTGCTGCAGCTCGC
>DASPZT010000084.1:0-2256 GCA_035636135.1 Candidatus Limnocylindria bacterium
GGCGGGGAAGCAGCGGCGGCCGCGTCGGGAGCGCTCGCCGAGAACTGGTGGCCACAGTACGGGCAATGGCAGCGTGCCTCACGGAGCTCGAAAAACTCCTCGCCTACGAAGAACCGACCGCTGCAGCGAGGACAGGCAATGTATCGTCCCGATGCCATAACTGTTCTCCTGGCCAATCCCGCCGAGTGAAGCTGATTTGTCGGGGGCGATGGCGACGCCGCCGGTAGGGTGGCGCGCCTGGACCGCATGCCTAGCCTGGCCAGGGGCGAGCTAGCCTCGCGCCGAGTGGCCCGCGCAGTATAACAGACTCTAGGCTCATTTTCCGCACCCCTCAAGTGGGGTGGGGAGTGATGGTCGGTTGAAGGTACGCGTCGGGTTTCATCAGGTCCAGCCGGTCCAGGATCTGGGCTTGGATGGCGGTCAGCGTGGTGGGGGTCGACACGGTGACGACCTCGCCCCCCAGCCGCAGCCGTTGCTGAATCAGGCCCAGTGGCGCGAACACGTTGAGCAGCGCCCGGGCGGTGACCGGCAACTGGTCCCGGCCCTCGGCGCGCAAGCCGCTGAACACCTGGCCGGTCGCCTGGACCACGCGGCGGGCCTCGCGCTCGATGAGCGCGAACAGGAACAACGCCACCATCACGACAAAGCTGAGGCTGGCGATCCGCTTGGGCTGATGGAGCCAGACCGGCCGCACCTGGAGCGGGGGATGTTTGGTCACGCGGAAGCGCTGCTCGACCTGGATCTGCTCTTTGTAGGCCTGGAACACTCCGCGCAGGTCGGCCTCGGCGACAGGCCAGTTGGTCAGCAGGCAATAGACCCCATCGAAGAGTGCCTCCTCCCGCAGCCGGCGATGGTCGAGCCGCCAGCGCAGGTCGAGGCCCTGCGGCGTCTCGACCATCTCGACGTGCACGAAGGGACGCACCTTGGCCACCGCGTCAGCGACTTTGCGGTGGACCACCGCCCGCGGGCGATCGGCGGGGCGCCCCAAGCGGGCGTGGATCAGCCCCAGCGCGCGGCGGGCGCGGGCCAGGTCCTTGGCCCGTTGGTGGCGCGCGGCGCGGCGGTCGTCCAGACTCTGGACGAACAGTCGCCGCAAGCGGTAGGTCGTCTCGCGCACCGGGTCCGCCCAGGCCTCGGGACACTCCAGCGCCCAGTACCGCCCCGGCGTAGTCGGCTGGTCGGCCGGCGGGAGATCCAGGCGCTGGAACGGCTCCCCCGCGGCCCACAGTTGGCGCAGCCGGGCGCGGTCGGCCGGCTTAAGACTGGTGGGGCCGAGCAAGCGCGCCCGGGCCCGACAAAACCCGAGGCGGTTGGGCCCGGTGATCAGCTTGCTGTCGCCCACGACCAGGGGCTGCTCCATGTGCAGGTACTCGCGCACCGCCGCGAGGTGGCGCAGATAGGTCTGGGTATCGGCCGCGTTTCCGTCCCCCACCTGATACCAGGCGGGCAGCGCCCCGTCCGCGGTCACACTGAGCGAGAGGGTCACCTGCTTGCGGGAGGGGTCCTCCTTCCCGGTGTAGCCCCGCACGATCCGCGGGGCGGCCGGCTCCGCCGGCGCGGCGGCCGGCGCGAGCGGCGCGTCGTCATAGGCGCCCTCGAAGGCCACCCGGGTGACGTCGCTGTGCAACTGGTCCAAGCGGAGGCCAGAGGTCTGCACGCCCTTCAGCACCAGCGCCGCCCAGGCATCCACCAGATGGGGATGGATCTCGTCCAGCGCCCGCCCGATCCGGTCGTCATTGAGCGCGTCTGCGGACAGGCCGTAGACCGCCGCAAGCGCCTGGGTCTGGGCCCACGCGCCCAGTTGGCTAATGGGCGTGGGGCGCTGGGCGAGCCGATTCACAATCAGCACCTCGATGATTGGCCCGGTCGGCACCTCGCGCTGCTTGCCGGTGGTGGTCAGGGCGTCGAGCGTCTCCGCCACACCCAGCCGGCGCAGGTACGGATAGACCAGGGCCAGCGAGCCGATCGTCTTGGTGACCGACTCGACCACTTCCAGTTGCATGGCCGCCTCCCTTCCGGAGGGGCCAGTATGTCACACCTTTTCACCCCCGTCAGGGGGTGCGGAAAATGAGTCTAGGACGAGCCTCGGCCGCGGAGGCATGCGAAAAATGTGCCAGGCGGCACATGCTGCCTGGCACATCTCCCATTTTGCTCTTCCCGCTACGCTGAAGGGGCGAATCAGCAACGGCCTTCGCTTCGGCCGAGCGCGCGGGAACATGACAGCTTCGCAGGGCGCTCTCCCGGGCGGCACGGTTC
>DASPZT010000085.1:0-5075 GCA_035636135.1 Candidatus Limnocylindria bacterium
GTGAGGACGGGCACGCTCTGGCCGCGATTCTAGCGCGTCTTGACCGTGCTGACCGTATCAGTTCGGGCGGAGCGCACGATGCAGCGCCACAATCCCGCCCGTCATCCGCTCCACCTGCACGTCGCTGAACCCAACCTGCTCCAGCAATCGGGCGAGGTCGGTGGGGGAGGGGAAGCCCTGCACGGTGTCCGCCAGATACCGGTAGGCCTGCCGATCCATCCCAAACCAGCCCGCCACGCCTGGCATCACGCGCGTTAGGTAGACGCGGTAGGGAAGGGAGAGCGGACCCCGAGGCGGGGGCCGAAATTCCAGGATGACCAGACGGCCGCCCGGCTTCAGCACCCGGAACATCTCGCGCAGGCCACGCTCGCGGTCCACCAGGTTGCGCAGGCCGAAGGCGATGGTCACCGCGTCGATGCTCCGATCCGCAAGCGGCAGGGTCATGATGTCGCCCAGCTGGAATTCCACGCCTGGGACCTGCCGGCGGGCCAGCTCGAGCATGCGCGGCGAGAAATCGAGCCCGATCACCCGGCCGCCCGGGCGGGCGTAGGGCAGAAGCTCGGCGGCCAGCTTGCCGGTGCCGGTGCAGAGGTCGAGGGCCACGCTGCCCGGCCGAAGGTCGGCCAGCCGGGCGGCCCGCCGCCGCCAGGCGCGATCCCGGTCCAGGCTGAAGAGGGTATTCTGCCGGTCGTAGCCGGTCGCGATCCGGTCGAACATCTCCCGGATTCGCTCGGCCCGGGCCCGCTCGGTCATCTCCGCCAATATACGTTCGCTGCCCGATGCTGACCCTCTCGTCGGCGGCCTACGATAAGTGCAGTCAATGCCTGAGCTCGCCCAGCCCGTCGGTCTTGGCCTGGCCGCCCGCGGCGACGTGCGGGAGACCGTCGAGTGGGCGCAGCGCGCCGAAGCACTGGGCCTGGACGCGGTCTGGGTGCACGACAGCTACTTCGAGCGGGACGCGGTCACCTACCTCAGCGCCATCGCTCACCAGACCAGCCGAATCCAGGTGGGGGCGGGGGCATTGAACCCCTACACCAGGCATGCCGTAGTGGTCGCCATGACCCTTTCGGCCTTGGATGACCTGGCCGAGCGCCGCGTCGCGCTGGCCCTGGGCAGCGGCCTGCCGCTGCGGCTCTCGCAGATGGCCATCCCCTTCGACGACACGGTGGCCAAGGTCTCGGTCGCCATCGACCAGATCCGTTCGCTCTGGCGGGGCGAGCGCCTCGTCCTCAACGACAAGGTCCCGCCCATCCAGCCCATGTTCCAGCCGACCCACCGCATACCTATCTATATCGCGGCCTATCGCACGCCCTTCCTCGACCTGTGCGGCGAGAAGGCCGACGGCTACCTGGCCCGGCCAGCCGAGTCGCTCCCGGCGTTCAGCAAGATGCACGAGCGGGTGCTGGCCACCGCCACCGCCCATGGCCGCCCGACCGACGCCATCGACTTCCGCGGGTATCTCCTGACGCTGATCGACACCAGCCGCCGCGAGGCCCTCAACCGGGCCAAGCGAGAGCCGTTCGTCATCTACATGATGTCCGTGCTGAGCGACATCTCCCTGAGGCGGGCTGGCTTCGACCCCGAGCTGCGCAACCGGATCGCCGCGGCCTGGCGGGCGGAGGAGTACCACATCGCCAGCCAGCTGATCCCGGATGAGCTGCTGGACGCCTTCATGCTGTGCGGCACGGTTGACTCGGTGGCGGAGCGGGCGGCCGCCTACCACCAGGCCGGCATGGACATGCCGCTCCTGCAGCCCATCGTCCAGGAGGAGGCGCAGGTCAAGGCGGTCCTGGACGCTGCCCTGGACTATGGTCGCCGGGGCGCGACCGCCGGCGTGGCCGTGCCGGCGGCGGCGACCGTGAGTGGCGAAACCGATCCGCTGGTTCGCCGGGTGGGCCGGCGCCTGGACGCCTGGTGGGAGATCGTCCGGCCCTTCAGCTTCACGGCCTCGGTGCTGCCCGTCACCGCCGGCGCGGCGGTGGCCTTCGAGCAGGGCCGCATGAACTGGTGGCTCTTCGTGGTCGCGCTAGTCGCCGGGGTGGCGCTGCACGTGGGCACCAACGTCATCAATGAGATCTACGACGTCCGGCTGGGGGTGGATTCGATCACGTCACCGCGAGCGTCACAGGCCATCCTCAAGGGCCGCGTCACCGAGCGGGAAGCGTTCGCCGTCGCCTTTTCGGCCTTCGGCCTGGCCATCCTGCTCGGCATCGTCCTCCTCCTGGTGCGAGGCCTCCCCATCGTGGGGCTGGGCCTGCTGGGACTGCTGGCCGGCTACTTCTACACGGCGCCGCCCTTCCAGTACAAGTACCGGGCCCTCGGCTTGCCGCTGGTGTTCCTGCTCATGGGGCCGCTGATGGTGCTGGGCAGCTACTACGCCATCACCGGTGGCTTCGACGCCCGCTTGCTGGTGGTCTCCATCCCGGTGGGGCTGCTGGTGACCGCCATCCTGCACGGCAACGAGTGGCGCGACATCACGGAGGACACGCGGTACGGACTCAGCACGCTGTCCTCCCGCGTGGGCCGCGCCAACGCCCACTGGATCTACGTGATGCTGGTGCTGGGCGCCTACGTCGCCCTGGGGCTGGGGGTGATGGTGGACGCCATCCCGCGCGCGGCTTTGCTCGCCTTGCTGAGCCTGCCGCTGGTGGCCTGGGTACTGCGCTCCGCCGAGCTAGGCGCGGCCGGGAACCTGCGGGCCATCGCCAAGATCGACCTGATGACGGCACGCCTGCACAGTGCCTTCGGCGCGCTGCTGGTGGTGGGGCTGCTGGCGGCCTCCTCCGTCCGCTGAAACGCACGGCGCTGGGGCTGGGGCTGGCCGGTCTAATCTGGACGGTTGCCTTCCGCGGCCCCCGGACCAAGTTCTGGCCGCGCATGACCGTCGGGGTGGGCAGCCTCGGGCTGTACGCGCTCCTGACCCAGCCGGCGCTCCGCCGGGAGCGACCGCACTGGCGCGACGTGGCGGTGGGGCTCGGCTCGGCGGCTACCCTGTACGGCGTTTTCCAGGTGGGCGATCGGGTGGCGCGCCGAATCCTACCGACTGGGGCTCGAGAGATCGATGACATCTACCAGCTCCGGACGGCCGCGCCGCGCCCGCTGATCGCGACCGCGCTCGCTATCGTGATCGGACCGGGCGAGGAACTGTTCTGGCGCGGCCTGGTGCAGCGAAGCCTTCAGCCGCGGTTCGGCCGCCTCGGTGCCGCATTCGTGGCGTCCGGGATTTACGGCGGGATTCACGTCGTCTCCGAGAACCTGACCCTCACCTCCGCCGCCGGAGTGGCCGGCCTCTTTTGGAGCGTGCTCTACGCCCGCGAGCAGCGGCTGCCGGGGCTGATCGTCAGCCACGTGGCCTGGGACATCTGGATCTTTCTGATCGCGCCCACGGTCTAGACAGGTCCCATCGAGTTGACAGCCAGCCTCAGCGTTGGTACTATCACGATATATCGTGATACTAGCGACGTGGAGGAAATTCGAGATGTGGTCAAGAGGTGAATTTCGCCGAGGGCCTCGGCAGTGGGGGGAGCGCTTCTTCGAGAAGGGCGACCTGAAGTACGTGATCCTGGAGCTGCTCAAGGACAAGCCCAGCCATGGCTACGAGCTGATCCGGGCGCTGGAGGACCGCTTTAGCGGCTTCTACGCCCCCAGCCCAGGCGCCGTCTATCCCACGCTCCAGCTTCTGGAGGACATGGGATACGTGACGGTCGTCGAGCAGGACGGCAAGAAGGTCTATACCGTGACCGATGCCGGCCGGACTTTCCTGGCCGAGCGCAAGCCAGTGGTCGACGAGATCTGGAACCGGATGCGCGACCGCTGGGACCCAGAGTTCAGCCGTGAGGTCCATCGGGTGATGCACGACCTGCGCGACGAGGTGCGCGACTTTGGCCGGATGTTCGCTGAGCAGGCGCGCAAGCGCTGGCCCGACGCCGACCAGGGACGCCGCATCCGCGAGGTGATGGCCAAGGCCCGCCAGGACATCCAGACGATCCTGAGCGAAGAGAAGACGCCGGCCGGTTCGACCAAGGTCTAACAACGCTTCATCTCTCCCTCCCCCTTGCGGGGAGGGTCGGGGAGGGGGTCTCAGCAAACCGCGCAAGGACATATTTCTCCCTCCCCCTAAGGGGGAGGGCAGGGTGGGGGTGGGTCTTAGTACCCGTCGACCACGACGTTGCGCAGGGGTTCGCCGGTTGCATACCGTCGTACCTGGTCGGCGATCAGCCGCCAGGCGCGGTCGTACAGTTTTCGCACCGCGCCGCCGACGTGCGGGGTGATGATGACCCCCGCCGCCGACCAGAGCGGATGCCCGTCCGGCAGTGGCTCGGGATCGGTGACATCCAACGCAACCCGGATCCGACCCGCTTGCACCGCCTGGGTGAGCGCCTCGGTGTCGACAATTGGCCCGCGCGCCGGATTCATCAGCAGAGCCCTCGGACGCATGGCGGCCAGGAATCGCGCATCAACCAACCCGCGGGTCTCGGTGGTCAGGGGAAGGAGGATCATCACCACGTCGGCACGGGGCAGCAACGCCGGCAGATCCGTGAGCGGGTGGACGCCGTCGCGGAAGCAGCGCGCCACTCGCAGGATGTTGGCTCCGAATGGCGCCAGCCGGTTCTCCAGGGCCCGCCCGATCGACCCGTGGCCGACGATCAGGATGGTGGCGCCTTCCAGGTCATCGCCGCCGCTGTTTAAGCCACCCCGACGCCAGGTGCCCCTTCGCTGCGCCTCCAGGTGCTGCGGCAAATTGTGAAAGGCAGCCAGCATCGTCATCATGACCCACTCGGCGATCGGAACATCGTGCACACCGGCGGCGTCGCACGGGGTCACGCCCGGCGGAATGTGCTCCACTAGGCTGTCCACGCCCGCGGCCATGGTCTGCACCACCCGAAGATCCTCCAGCCGAGCAATGGCTTCAAGCACGCGCGGGCGGTTGTAGTCGGCGACCAGAAACTCGCCGGGGCCGAGCCGTTCCGGAAAGGCCCTGTCGGCCGGTAGGTCGTGGAGGGCGATGCCATGCGGCAGGAGCGCCCGGTGCTAGGCGGCCGTCTCCGGTGGGATCCAGACGTTCACTGGCACCT
>DASPZT010000086.1:0-2468 GCA_035636135.1 Candidatus Limnocylindria bacterium
GAAGGCCGCCGCGCGGACCATCTCCTCCACCATGCGGCGGGAGGACGTCGTCACCCGATACGGCGGTGAAGAGTTCGTGGCCATCCTCCCGGGTGTCGACCTGCAGACCGCGCCCATTCGGGCGCAGGAGATCTGCGACACGCTCTCCAAAGTGTTCATGTACAACCCCAAGACCATCTTTGCGCCGCTGACGGCCAGCGTCGGCTGGGCCACCTATCCGGTGGATGCCCGGACGCGGGACGAGCTGCTGAACCGGGCCGACCTGGCGATGTACATGGCCAAGAAGCGTGGCCGCAACTGCATCTGCGGCGCCAGCGAGCTGGAAAGCGTCGCCGCCCTGGACTCGGTGCTGTCCGAGGTCGTCGCCCAGCTCAGCACCGCGGACACGGTGGGACCCGGCATGGTCGCCACGCTCGAGAAGCGGTTGGGGCAGATCGCCAACTCCAAGCACCTGGAAGAACTGGCCGAGGGTACCCTCTCGCCCAACAGCGAAGGGGCGCTAGAGGCGCTCAACGCGCTGGCCGCCAGCATCGACGCCAAGGACCCCTACACCAGCGGTCACTCCCAGTACGTCGCCCAGCTGGCGGAGGACCTGGCCGAGATGCTGCAGCTGTCCCCCGCGCACCGCAACCAGCTCCGCCTGGCGGCCATCCTGCACGACGTGGGCAAGATCGGCGTGGTGGACAAGGTGCTGCTCAAGGAAGGCAAGCTGGACGAGGACGAAAAGCTCGTCATGCGCATGCACCCGGTGCTGGGAGCGCGCATTCTGCAGCCCATCAAGGCGTTCCGCCAGATCCTGAACGTCGTCCTCCACCACCATGAGTGGTACGACGGGAGCGGCTATCCCGATGGGCTGGCCGGGCAGAACATTCCCCTGCACGCCCGCATCGTGTCAGTCTGTGACGCCTACCACGCCATGACCTCTACGCGGCCCTACCGCCAGAAGCGCACCCAGGAGTTCGCCCTGGCCCAGCTAGAAGCCGGCAAGGGCACACAATTCGACCCGATCATCGTTGATTACTTCATCCAGATGATGCGCAAGCGGCCGCCCGAGGACGAGCAGCACGACCATGCGGTCGCTGCGGAGCAAGGCGCCGCATGATGCAGGACGCTACCGGCAAGCCCGTGTCGCGGATTTCGGAGCGCAAGCTGCAACACCTGCGCCTGTCCTTGGAGGAGTCGGTGCAGTCCACCCGGAGCGCCGGCTTCGAGCGGTGGAGCTTTGTCCACCAGGCCCTTCCGGAGCTCGACCTGGACACGATCGATACCGCCACCACCTTTCTGGGCCGCCGCCTGCGGCTGCCCTTCCTGCTCTCCAGCATGACCGGCGGCGCCCACGCCGCCGGGGACATCAACCGCCGGCTGGCGCTGGTCGCCCAGACCATGGGCCTGGCTTTCGGGGTCGGGTCCCAACGGGCGGGGCTGACCCACAAGGACCTGCGGTCCACCTACCAGGTGCGCAGCGTCGCCCCCGACATCCTGCTGCTGGCCAACCTGGGCGCGGTGCAGCTCAACTACGGCGTCGGGATCGACCAGTGCCTGGAGGCGGTGGAGATGATCGGCGCCGACGCCCTGGTCCTGCACCTGAACCCGCTCCAGGAGGCATTGCAGAAGGAAGGCGATCACAACTTTCGGGGGCTCCTGGAGAAGATCGGGCTGATCGCCCGCGCCCTGCCGGTGCCCGTCATCGTCAAGGAGGTCGGCAGCGGCATCTCGGGCCCCATCGCCCGGCAGCTGGCCGAGGCCGGGGTGGGCGCCATCGATGTGGCGGGGGCCGGGGGGACCAGCTTTGCCCGGGTGGAAGCGTTCCGCCGGGACAGCGCCGACGAGGTCGAGCTGGCGCTGGCGTTTTCCGAGTGGGGCATCCCCACCGCGGAGGCGATCCTGCAGGCCAAGGCGGCCGCGCCGGCGACCCCCATCATCGCCAGTGGCGGCCTCAAGAACGGCCTCGACGCCGCCAAGGCGCTGGCGCTGGGCGCCCGCCTGACGGGCTTTGCCCACGCCGTGCTGGCGGCCGCCGCCCAGGGTGAGGAACCAGCGCGCCGCTTGCTGGATGGCTTCGGCTGGCAGCTGCGGGTCGCCATGTTCTGCTCGGGCGCCGGTTCTCTCGACGCCCTGACCCTGGACCGGCTGATCGAGTCGCGATGAGGGCCCGGCCGCCCAGCAGACGGCTCGCCGGCTCGGCGGGTGACACGGGCAAGCCCTTTGCCAGCCGCTCCGCCCGGCTGGAGGCCATGAACGGCGCCCTCGACCGGGAGCTGAGCCGGTTCTCCCAAATCGTCGGGTCCACGGAGTCCTCCTTGCTCACCGAGATGGTGCAGTACCACCTGGGGCTGCGCGGGGCGGGGGCCCGACCGGGGAAGCGCGTTCGGGCCAACCTCGCGCTCCTCACCTGCGAGGCCTTCGGCCGCCGCTACGCCGACGCCATCTGGGCGGCGGTCGCCGTCGAGCTGGCCCACAACTTCTCC
>DASPZT010000087.1:0-4282 GCA_035636135.1 Candidatus Limnocylindria bacterium
TCCGGGCGTCGACTCCTCCGCGCCTCGCTCACGTACCGACGGGTACGCTCGCTTCGGTGCTCGTCGTCTCCTTCGGTTCGGCACGCCCCGCATCCCGATCTGCGTCGCCCGACCGGTAGATCCGGGCTGCCGCTCATCTCGCCGCGCATCCCAAGCTGCATCGTCCGATCGGTGGATCCGGGCTTGGCGCCGTCGATCGGCTAGGGTGATACGGTGAGAGCGGCCGTCTTCATCACCACCTTCCTGGCCTCCACCGTGGAAGTGATCGAGATGGTCATCATCGTGGTCGGGGTCGGTGCTACCCGCGGCTGGCGGTCGACCATCGTGGGGTCCATCGCTGGCTTCGCCGTCCTGGCGGTGTTGGTCGTCGGGTTGGGGGCCGCACTGGTCGCCATCCCCATCGGGATCCTGCGACTCGTGATCGGCACGCTGCTGCTCGCCTTCGGCATCCAGTGGTATCGGAAGGGCGTCATGCGCGTGGCCGCCCGCGGATTTGCGGGCGTCGCCGGCATCCCGGTGACAGAAGAGGCCGAGTGGGCCGGAGCGGGGATGGATTGGACGGCCTTTGCCCTGGCCTTCAAGGGCGTGCTCCTGGAGGGTCTGGAGATCGCCATCATCGTGGTGTCCTTTGGAGTCGCCGCCAACGAGCTGGGCCTGGCCGCCGTGGGCGGCATCAGCGCCCTGGTGCTCATCGGCGGCATCGGGCTGGCCTTGCGCGGCCCGGTGACCCGGATCCCGCGCAGCGTCCTCCAGCTGATCGTCGGCGTCATGCTCACCACCTTCGGAACCTTCTGGGCCTTGGAGGGATTGGGCGTCAACTGGCCGGCCGGCGACGGGGCCATTCCCGGTTTGCTGGTCTGGTACCTGGGTACCGCCTTGCTCTATATCACCCTGGAACGGCGTCGGCTGCTCGGCTTCCAGGCGAGGGCATGATCATGGAGCGGATCTGGTCGTGGCTTTACGCGTTCGGGCGCTTCTGGTACGGATTCATCATCGGCGACGACTGGACGCTGGCCGCCACCGTGGCGGTCGGCCTGGTGCTGACGGCGGTCCTCAACGCCCGCGGGTTCGTGGCCTGGTGGATGGTGCCGGTGCTGGTGATCGTCGCGGTTGGAGTCAGCCTGCGGCGGGCGAGCCACGCCCATTCTGTGGTTGCGGCATGAGCACACCGCAGCACGGCATCTTCGCCCAGGGCACGGTGGCCCATTACTTCCTCGAGTTCAACCTGCGCCGCGGAGCTGGGCTGGAGGCCCTCCGCCAGCTGCGGCAGCCGGCGGTGTCCGCCGGAGGCGTTAACCTGGTGGTGGCCTTCGGGCCGGCGCTGTGGCGGCGGCTGGCGCCCGCGCATGCCCCGAAGTCGCTGAAGCCCTTTACCCCGGTCGTGGCCGGCGATGGCCGAACCGCTCCTGCCACCCAACATGACGTCTGGCTCTGGATCAACGGCAGCACGCCGGATGTCGTCTTCGAACATGCGCGGGCGGCGGCGAAGACCCTGGAGGAGGCGGCCACTCTGGCGGCTGAGCAACCCTGCTTTGTACATCGGGACAGCCGGGACCTGACCGGGTTCATCGATGGCACCGCCAATCCGCAATTGCTCGACGCGCCGGTCGTCGCGCTGGTGCCGCGCGGCGAGCCAGGGGAGGACGGCAGCCACGTGATCGCCATGCGCTGGGTCCATGACCTCGAGGCGTTCGAGGCGTTGCCCGTGTCCGAGCAGGAACGCGTCTTCGGCCGCACCAAGGGGGACAGTGTGGAGCTCGATGAAGCCCACAAGCCGCCCACCGCGCACATCGCCCGGGTCGAGATCCACGACCCCCGGGGGGAGGAGCTGCCCATCTACCGGCGCAGTGTTCCGTACGGCAACGTGCACGAGCACGGCCTCTATTTCGTCGCCTTCAGCGCCGACCTCCAGCGCTATGACATCATGCTGAGCCGGATGTTCGGGACCGCGCCGGATGGCCTGCACGACCACATGACCAACTTCACTCGGCCGGTCAGCGGCGCCTACTACTTTGCCCCCTCGCTCACCCTCCTGCACGAACTGGTCGAGACGGGCGCGATCAGCAGTCGAACCCCGGCACTCGCCTCGCGATAACGGCACCCTCCCCAGCCCCTCCCTGAAGGGAGGGGACAATCTTCGATTGGTGTCGACTGCACCCCATCGAGGTCAAAGCCCGAATCTACCGAATCGGGCTTGCATCTAGGGCGCGGGACGAGCGAGCGGGGTGTCGTCTCCTGTGCGCGCTCGGTTACGCACCGACGGGTGCGCGCCCTCGCGTGCTCGTCGCCTCCTACCGCTCATCTCGCCCCGCATCCCAATCTGCGTCGTCCGATCGGTAGATCCGGGCTAAGCCGACCGCGCGACCCGGGTCGCCGGAGTCACCAGGGGAGGCCGACCGCCTGGGTCAGAAATTCGCCGAACGGCGCGGCCGCCCGGCACGTCTCGGCGAATGCCGGCATGAAGGTCGCCGAGCACGCCTGGGTTTGGGTGAAGCGTGACATGGCGACGAAATCGGTGAGCTTCAGGTGCTCGACCAGGGGATGGTCGGGCTCGTACCCCCGCGGTGGCTTCTTGAGCGAGCGGCCCTCCAGCTGGCACCGAGCCGTGAAGCTCTTCGCCGAAATCACCCGCCGCCAGCGGTCCGGGTGGGCCACGATGGCGTCCCGGACCTGGGCCAGCGTCTTGGGCTCGGGGTGCCACAGCCCGACGCCCGCATACACCTCACCCGGCGCCAGGGAAAGGTAATAGCCCGGTGCGGGGCGACCGTGGTCGCGGTGGCCGAAGTGCACCGACGCGTGGGTCTTGTACGGGCTTTTGTCTTTGGAAAACCGGATGTCGCGATAGATGCGGAACATCGACCCGCCGACCGGCCGCGGATCGGCGACCAGGTGGGGGGTGATCCGGCGCAAGGTGGGCGCGAAGTCGGCGATGAACGCAAGCAGCGGCTCGCGAACCACGGTCTCGTAACGAGCTTTGTTGGCGTCGAACCAGGGCTTGTTGTTGTGCTTCTTCAGGTCAGCGAAGAACTTGAAGAACGCCGGCGTGAAGTATGCCCTGGCCATGCCACCCTCCGTCAGATAGCTTACGATCCAGTCTCAGCGCCGTCCGATCCGGCCGAGATGCGTGTCCTGGAAGGCCGTCGGATATTTCAGGCCGTATCCGAGCAGGCGGTCGACGCCGATGTGCCCGAACCAGATGAGCGCCACGCTCAGCATCAGGGTGCTGCCGCCCAGCACGCTGGCCGCGCCTACCAGGCCTGGCAGCAGCCAGGTGTGGCCCAGGTTGTAGACGGCGGCGCCGGCGCGCGGCCCGCGCAGGTAGCCGAGCATGAACAGGTCGGGCGCCAGGATCAACGCAAGAAACAGGAGCCAGGAGGCGCCGTGTCGCCAATAGAGGAGGAGCGACAGCGCCAGGAGGATCCCCCCTTCCAGGCGCTGCAGCCGGGTCGGATCGGTGAGCGGCGAGCCTCCTGACCGGCGGGCGTCCACAGTCAGATCCCCAGGTAGGCCTTGCGAATGGCGGGATCCCGGCGCAGCTCGGCGGCCGGCGCGGTGAGCGCGATCCGCCCATTCTCCAGGACGTAGCCACGATCCGCAATGTCGAGAGCCAGCACCACGTCTTGCTCCACCAGGAGAACGGCCGTGCCGTCCCGATTGATCGTTTTGATCACCTCCATCACGCGGTCCACTACGTTGGGGGCCAACCCCAGCGAGGGCTCATCGATCATGAGCAGCCGGGGGCGTGCCATCAGCCCGCGCCCGATGGCCACCATCTGCTGCTCGCCGCCCGACAGCACCCCGGCGTTGCGGTCCAGCTTGTCGGCCAGCGCCGGGAAATACGTGAGGACCTGGCGCAGATCCTGGCGGACCTCCCCGTCCCGCCGCCGGTAGGCGCCCAGCAACAAATTTCGTTCGACGGTCAGCGTGCCGAACAATCGCCGGCCCTGGGGCACGTGCGCCATTCCGGCAGCCACCGTGGCCTCCGGTCGGGCGCCCGAGAGCTGCCGGCCGGCCAGTCGCACCGAGCCCGCGGTCGGCGGGACCAGCCCGCTCAGGGTGCCCAGCAGGGTGGACTTGCCCGCCCCGTTGGCGCCCACCATGGCCACCAGCTCGCCGGCAGAGACGTCCAGGTCGATTCCGAACAGCACCGGGCCCGCACCATACCCGGCGCTCAGTCCGCGAACCTCCAGCAGCCGGCCGTCCTCAGCCATTTGGTGCAGGCGGCGGGCCCTCCTCCGTGTTCGTGCCGCGCGCGTACCGCTCACCCAGATAGGCCTCGATC
>DASPZT010000088.1:0-5690 GCA_035636135.1 Candidatus Limnocylindria bacterium
CCCGCTCCACCGCCTCCTCTTTCGCCGGGTGCATGCCGTCCTGGTTCAGACCGAGGAGGATGAGGCGCTGCTGCGCGCCTGGGGTACGCCCGTTGTGCTGCTGCCGGATGATCTGCCCGATCCCAGCGAGGCCGTCTCCGAACCGCCCGGGAGGCGAGTCCCCAGGGTCGTGGTGGCCGGTAGCTTCGACTGGAACGAACCCGTGGCGGCAGCGCTGGCCGCCGCCGCCCTCGTCCCTGACACGGAGGTCCGCTTGACGGGCGACGTGTCCCGAGTGCCACGATCCGTCCGCTCCGGCGCTCCGGCCAATGTCGTCTTCACCGGCTACCTTCCCTATGGGCAGTTCCTGGGCGAGCTGCTCACGGCAGACGTGGTCGCCGTGTTCAGCACCGATCCGCACATCATGAATCGCGCCGCCTTTGAAACCGTCGGCCTGGGCCGTCCGCTCGTCCTCTCCGACCTGCCCGGGCTGCGCGCCCGATTTGGCGAAGGGGCGGTCCTTTGCCGCAACGACGCGGCATCGATGGCGGAGGCCATCCGCCTGGCGCAGCGCGATCGCGACATCCTGGCCGAGCGGAGCCGGGCCCTCCGGCGACGACTTCAGGCACAGCGACAGGCGGCCCTGGCGCAGCTGCAATCGATGGTGCGGTCACGCCAGGTTCGGGCGGCCGGGGCCCGAGTGCGATCGCATCCATGACCGTCCCCGATTGGGCACGGCCCACCCGCCTCTGGCGGAGCGGACTGGTTCGTAACGCCCTCGGCCTCTATGCGCTCCAGGCCAGCTCCTGGCTGGTCCCGTTGGTGACCCTGTTGTTCCTGGCCCGGCGGCTCGGTCCGGACCACTGGGGAAGCCTGGTCTTCATGCAGGCGTTCGCCACCTACGTGATCTTCCTGGTGAGTTACGGCTTCAACTTTTCGGCGACCCGCGAGGTGGCTCGTCACCGCGACGATTCGGATCGGCTCGCCCGCCTGCTCGCGGGGGTCACGGGGGCCAAGCTCCTGCTGGCCCTGCTGGCCATGCTGATCGTGATTCCGGTCAGCGTGGTGGTGCCGGCGATCGCGCGCCACCAGGCGCTCCTCTGGCCGGCCATGCTCTGGGCGCTGACCTGGTCCTTCAGTGCCAGCTGGTACTACCAGGGACAGGAGCGGATGACCACGGCCGCCGCTTGCGAGACCGCGGCCCGCGTCCTCGCCCTGGCCGGCATCCTGCTGCTGGTCCGCTCCGGCGACGATACCTGGCGAGTGCTGACCATCCAGGGAGGCCTGTTTCTGGGTGCGGTGGCGCTCGAGATGGGCATCGCCTATCGGGAAGTCGGCTTTCGCATGCCCGATCTTCAGGGGGCGAGGGAGGCCTTGCGGGTGGGCCGGGACACCTTCCTCCTCACCGGGGCGCTCAGTTTCTACACCATCGGGAATGGGTTCATCCTGGGGCTGTTCGCCCCCCCCGCCTCGGTCGGGTACTTTGTCGGGGCAGAACGGATCAGCAAGAACTTTGCCACCGTCCTGAGTCCAATCACCCTGGCTGTCTTCCCGCGCACCAGCCATCTGGCGTCCTTCGCCCGACACGAGGCCGCCCGGCTGGCCCGAACCAGCCTCCTCTTGATGGGCACGGTGGCGTGCGTCATGGGGGCCACCGTCTTCCTGACCGCCCCCCTGCTGGTTCGCCTCTTGCTGGGGCCTGGCTTCGACAACGCGGTCCCCGTCTTGAGAATCCTGGCGCTGCTGCCGCCGCTGGTCGTCGTGACCAATGTCCTGGCGGTCCAGTGGATGCTGGCGCTTGGGCTGGATCGGTCCGTCAACGCGGTGATGGTGGCCGCCAGCCTGTTGAACATTGGCCTGGCGATCGCCCTGGTCCCCCATCACCGGGAGGTGGGCATGGCGGTGGCGGTGGTGGCTTCCGAGGCCCTGGTCACCGGGGGGCTGTACGCCGTGCTCCGAATCAAACATTTGGATCCGCTGACGTTGGCGAGGCTCGGACCGGGAGAGGCGCCGATGACGGCCACCGCCTGACGAGGGCTGTGCGCATGGGACCATGAGCGACGGGGTTCTGGCGCTCTTCCTGTTGATGATGGCGGGCCTCGCCGCCGGCCTGGCCTTCGTGGCCCTGACCGCGTGGCGGCCGGCGATCGGCTGCGGCCTGTTCGCATTCTCGATCCCGCTCACCACCGGGCTCGGGCGCGGCACGATTATCCCACTGCTGCGACCCAACGAAGCCGTCCTGCTCATGCTCCTGGCCGGCCTCGCCCTGCATCACCTGCCGCGCCGGCCGCGGCGACCCGTCACCAGCCTGGACCTGGCCGTGGGCAGCTTTGCCATCGGCGTCGTCGTGATCGCCGTGCTCGTCCTGTTCCTGTCTTTCTCCCTGGACCTCCACGATTTCGGCACCCTTCGTGAGGTGCTGGCGCCGGCCCAGTTTTTCCTCATCTACCTGGTCTTTGCGCGGACCGAGCTCGCCGGTCCCGGCCGCGAAACGGTCCTCAAGCTGACGATGGCGGCCAGCGTTGTGGTCGGCCTGGTGGCTGTTGCGGAGCTGGCCAATCTCCCGGGGGTGCGCGCCTTCATGGCGGCGTACTATCCGGCGCCGGTCAAGCCGCCTGGGTGGGATCCCATCTACCGGCCCGAATCGACGCTCGGCCACTACAGTGCGGTGGGCGCGTTCGGCGCGCTCAACTACACGCTGGCCCTGTCCCTGGCCACTGCCCGCCACCCCGCCTTCTCGAGAGTCTGGCTGAGCCTGGTGATGGCCCTCAACCTGGCGGCCCTGGTGGCCAGCTTGACCTGGGCCCCGCTGCTGGTCATGCCGCTGGTGACCGGGTTGGTCCTCTGGCATGGACGCCGCGTGCCGCCCGAGCTCGGCCTCTCACTGGCGGCCCTGGCGCTCGCTTTGCTGCTGTTCTGGCCGGCCGTCACCGCGCGTGGCACGCAGCAAGGGGTGGCGACGGCGGGCCAGGGGCTCGTCATTCCGCAGACGTTCCAGTTCCGCCTCAACCACTGGGAGGAATTCTTCCTGCCGGCGCTGGCCGACCATGTCTGGTTAGGAACGGGGACGCTGATCCCGAGCGCAGTCCCGGACCGCCTGCTGGACTTCGTCGACAATGAGTACCTGCGCGAGGGGTTTCGCGCCGGCGTCCTGGGGCTGGCGCTGCTGGCCAGCATGTTGATCACGATCGCCGTGGTCGGCTGGAGGAGCCGAGCCAGTCCGGATCCCATGCGCCGGAGCCTGGGCGCCGCGTGCGTGGCCCTGGTGGTCTTCTTCGCCCTGATCGGCATGACCGCCGAATACCTGTTCTTCGGCGGGGTCACCCAAGAGTTTGCGATGATGCTGGGCTTGCTGGGGGCGATGCAACCGGCGCCCGGGTCCGCTCCCGACCGGAAGGCGCCGGCGGCCAGCATTGGCCTCGCCGGCGTCCAGGCCTGGCCGTCAACTCCCTATCGGAAGGTGACCGACCAGAAGTGGGTGATGAGGGTTTGGCCCCAGTCATTCCAGGACCCATCGGTGTAGTCGGTCATGGAATTTCCGTCTGACCAGCTATCGCTGAAGGCGATCACGCCGCTCCCCTTGCGGGTCCGCACCCAGTCGGTGGCGTAGTCCAGAAACCCCGCGCCCCAGCTGGAGGGGCTGGTCATGCCGTTATAGAGGCCGACTTCGTCGACGATCACGGGGTACGAGGAGGCGAGGTCGGCCCACAGCGCGTCACAGCTGGCCGCCTGGGCGTCGTCGAAGGTGGTGTTTCCGTTGCCGTAGCGGTGGGCGCCGTAGACGAGGTTCGGGTCGCCCAGCGGGTAGCTGGCGACCTGGTCGCAGACAAACGACCACCAGATGCAGTTGACCACGATGGGCTGGGTGTTTCCGGCGGCCCGGATCGCCTGCACCAACTGCTGCTCGCTGCTCTGCCAGTACGTCCAGTCGCCGCAGTAGGTGAGGTCGCCGGAGACACAGTTCGGCTCGTTATCGGGCTTGATCCAGACCAGCGGATTCCCGGCGTACCGTCCGGCGAGCATGGCGACAAAGTCCACCACCGCGGTCGAAAAGCCAGATTCCCCCTGGCTGACCTCCATCACCATCCCCCGCTGGGTCACCCACGACACCACCTGGTCGAGCTCGCTCAGGTACTCGATCGACCCCAGGGGTCCTGTGGTGTAGTCGATGTACGCGACCGAGACCCGAATGAGGTTCACGCCCTGGCTCTGGAGGTTGTCGAGATCCCGCTGGGCATTCTGATAGTTGGCCAGCCCATACCCGTTGACGTCGCCGCCGGCGAATCGGCCAAACACCGCGTCCGCGCCCTTGACAATGAACGGGGCTCCCGTGGAATCGACGATCCGATTGCCCTTAACCTGGTAGCCGTCGGCCGCGGCGGAGACGGGCACAGGCAAGGAGGCCGGCAGCAGGAGGAGCGCTAGGGCCGCCAAAACCGAGCTCAGCCGACCGGTGGCGGCCATCAAATGGAATCTATCCCACGGGCGCCCAGCCAGTCACTGGGCCGGTTGTCCTGTCCGGTGGGACAGGTCGACAGATCCCGCCACGTCCGTGGACAAAGAGGCCACCCGAGGCCTCGTCTTGACGCGCGGTTACGTGGGTTTGATACTTCCGGCCGCAGCGGATTGGACTGCCTGGATCATCGCCGTCCAGGGACTGGCGAAGTCACCCGCGCCCCAGGTCTGATAGAGGCCGAAGCCGACCTCGTGCATGACGAAGTGCGTCCAGGATACGCCCAGTTGATTGAAGCTGATCAGGTTGCCCGGGACGTAGGCGGTTCCCTGTGACGGCCGCGAGCCCACCTCGCCGACGAAAAATGGACGCTTGTCCGGTGAGGCGTGATTGTTACCTGGGAAGTTGCAGCCGTCGGTGCCCACGGTGGCATAGCAATGCCCGGACCAGAGGATGCGATTGCCGTTGACCGAAGGCAGGTTCCAGTTCGCCGAGCTCACCTCCAGCACGACGACGTGGTGTGGATCGGCGGCGGTGATGGCATCGTAGACATGCTGGGCCCAGGCGTCGTAGGCGGCCACCGACGGCGGCGCCGGCTCGTTGAACACATCCCAGCCGGCGACGGTGGGTTCGGTCTGGTAGTGGCCGGCGACGTCGATCCAGAAGTTGATCAGGGCCTGCTGGTTGGCGGCGGAGGACCAGAACCCGCTCTGGCCGCCGTAGCCGCCGTTGGTGCCGCCGGGGGGCTGATACATGACCGGGATCATCCACAGGTGATTGGCCTTCGCCCAGGCGACATGCTGATCGACCACGGCGTAGAAGGTGGTGCGGTTGCTCGTGTACCAGGCATAGTCGAGCCCGAACCGGATGACGTTCTCCCCGAGCACGCTGCCGGCCTGAGCATAGTCGGCGCCGTTGACGTTGATCCGGGCAATGTTGGGGCCGCCGCAGCACGCCAGCGCGGGCTCATTGTTGAAGTTCTCGCCCCGGAGGGTTACCACCCGGCCGCCGTAGACCAGGTTGCTGCCGCTGATGCTGATATAGGACCCGGTCAATGGGGACGGCAGCGGCGGTGGGACCGGCGGCAATGGGGTTGTTGGCCGGCTGACCGCGGCCGATGGTGGAGTCACCGTCGGGGGCCAGGGGCCCGAAGGCGAACGCTCACCCGGATGCGCCGTCGTCGGACCCAGTGCCGCGCCATCCCGGTTGGCGGTCACCGACGCGCGTGCGGGTGCGCCAGGGCTGGCCTGGCGGCCGG
>DASPZT010000089.1:0-8856 GCA_035636135.1 Candidatus Limnocylindria bacterium
TGAATCGCCCTGGGTTTGATGGAGACTCGGGCTGTAGGGATCAGGCCACTCCGATGACGGCGTGTTGGTCATGGTAGCGCTGCTCGAACTCGGCGGGCGGCCGGTGGCCGGTGGCGCTGTGCAGTCGGCGGTGGTTCCACCAGGCGACCCATTCGGCGGTGGCCAGTTCCACCTGGTCGACGGTCCGCCAGGGTCCTCGGGGGCGAATGAGCTCGGCCTTGTAGAGCCCCATCACCGTCTCCGCCAGGGCGTTGTCGTAGCTGTCGCCGCGGGACCCCACCGAGGTGACCGCGCCCGCTTCCGCCAGCCGCTCGGTGTAGCGAATGGCCAGATACTGGACCCCGCGGTCGGAGTGATGGACCAACCCGTCGTCGGCGGTCGGCTGGCGGGCCCACAGCGCCATCTCCAGCGCGTCCAGCGCCAGCTCCGCCCGCAGCGAGGTGGCCACCCGCCAGCCCACGATGCGGCGGCTGAAGACGTCGATGATCAAGGCGGCGTAGGCGAATCCGGACCAGGTGGAGACGTAGGTGAGGTCCGCCACCCAGAGCCGGTTGGGGGCGGCCGCCACGAACTGCCGGTCCACCAGATCGGCCGGCCGCTCGCCCGTCGCCGCCGGGAACGTGGTCCGCTTCCGGTGGCCCCGCACGACGCCAGCCAGCTTCAATTCGCGCATCAGCCGATGCACTCGATCCCGACCGACCGCAATCTGTTCCCGGGTGAGCTGTCGCCAGACCTTCTCGATGCCGTAGACGCCGAAGTTGGCCCGGTGCACCCGCTGCACCTGAGGCTTCAGCACCTCATCCCGCCGCTGCCGGTCGGAGGCCGGCCGCCGCTTGGCCGCGTAATAGCTGGAGGGGGCAACCTGCAACGTCCGGCAGATTGGCTCGATCCCAAAGCGCGCCTGGTGGCTGTCGATGAAGCGGATCATCTCGGCGAGTGCGGGTCGAGCTCCCGCGCGAAGAAAGCCGAGGCCGCCTTGAGAATTTCATTGGCGCGCCGCAGCTCGCGGTTCTCCCGCTCCAGCTCGGCAATCCGCTGCTGCTCGGCGGTGGTGATCCCGGCGCGGGGCCGGGCTTCCGCCTGTGCCTGCCGGACCCAGCGGCGCAGGGACTCGTACCGAATCCCCAGCTGGCGGGCCACTCGCGGGATGGCCCCCACGTGGTCGCCCTGCTCGATGATCTCGACTACCATCCGGACAGCTCGCTCTCGAAGTTCGGGGGGATATTGGCGCGGACCGGCGGGTTGGCTCTCTGGCATGGCTCCATCTTCTCCTCTGAATGGAGCCTCCACCATTCCCAGGGCAGTCCATAGCTATGCCCCCCTGACGGAAGGGGAGCTCGCTTGGCACTGCACCCTCCCCTATCCCTCCCTGGAGGGAGGGGGACAATGCGACTGATGGTCGCCGTGCTCCCGTGGCTCGCCATTGCCGTCGTTATCGTTGCGGCCATCCTCGCGTTCATCTGGTTTCGGGCGTACCGGTACACCGAGGCCTGGCGGAAGGGCGAGTTCCGGGCGGCCGCACTCGGCTTTCTCGTCTTCTTCGGGGGGCTCTTCGGCCACCGGTTGCCGCCACCGCCCCAGGCCCGGATTGAATCCATCAGTTCAGCTCCGACGCTCCCGGACGAGATTTCCGACAAAGAACCATAGGTTGGCTGGACGCTCGGCCAGCCGGCGCATCAGATACGGATACCATTCGGTGCCGTAGGGCACGTAGACCCGGACCCGATAGCCCTCCTTCACCAGGCGTTCCTGGAGGTCGCGGCGGATCCCGTAGAGGAGCTGGAATTCGAAGCGGTCGGGGCCGATCCCGCCCTCGCGGGCAAAGGCCTTGGTCGCGTCGATGAGCCGCTCATCGTGGGTGGCGATCGCCGGATAGGTCCCCTGGTCAAGCAGCGCGTGCATCGCCCGCTCGAAACTGGCGTCCACGTCCGTCTTCTTGGGGTAGGCGAGGTCGGCCGGTTCGTCGTAGGCCCCCTTGACCAGCCGCACCCGAACGCCGGCGGCGTTGGCCCTGGCCACGTCGGCCTCGGTTCGATATAGGTAGCTCTGTAAGACCACGCCGCAGTTCGGGAACTGCTGGTGCATGGCGAAGACCAGGTCCAGCGTCCGCTGGGTGTAGGCCGATCCTTCCATGTCGACGCGGACGAAGTTGTCGAGCTGCTGGGCGCGCTCCAGGACGCCGCGTAGCAGCCCGCGACAGAGATCCTCAGAAATATCGAGGCCGAGCTGGGTCAGCTTGACGGACAGGTTGGCCTGCAGCCGTTCGGCGGCGATGCGCTCGAAGGCCTTCAGGTAATCCTGGGCCGCGGTGCGGGCGGCCGGCTCCTCGGCCACGTTCTCGCCCAGGTGGTCCAGGCTGGCCGTCGGCCCCCGAGCGTTGATCGCCTTTACCGCCCGGACGGCATCATCCAGGGTGTCACCCGCCACGAAGCGGTAGGCGACTGCCGCGGTCAGGCGCTGCCGGCCCACGAAGCGCTGCAGCCCCCGCCGACGCGAGAGATAAAGGATGGGGGCTCGCAGCATGATCAGGCTCGAACCACGGCGTCGAACGCACCATGGACTTCCAGCGCCGCGAGGGCCCGGGCGCGGTGGCTCAGCAGGTTCTTCTCGTCGAGGGTCAGCTCGGCCAGGCGCCGGCCGTCAGGCAGAGTGAACACCGGGTCATACCCAAACCCGTGCCGGCCGCGCGGCTCCGCGGCAATAGTCCCTTCGAGCACGCCCTCCCCCTCGAACTGGCGACCGTCGGGGAGGCAGAGGACCGCCACCGTCCGGAAGTAGGCGGTCGGCTTGCTGGCCACCCGATCCCGCAGCGCCCGCAGGAGCGCCTCAATCAATGCCTCCGAACTGGCACCCGCCCCCGCAAATCGAGCCGAGTGCACCCCGGGGGCGCCGCCCAGGGCCGGCACCTCGAGCCCGGAGTCCTCCGCCAGGGAGGCGAGACCCGTGAGATTGACGGCGGCCAGGGCTTTCAGCTCGGCGTTGGCCCGGAAGCTTTCGCCGCCCTCCTCCACCTCGAAGCGCAGCCCCAGGCCGCGCGGATCGACCAGCTCGACCGGCACCGACGCGAGCAACGCGCGCAGCTCGCGCAGCTTGCCGGGGTTGGTCGTCGCCAGCAGCAGCCTGTTCAGCGAATCTTGAGCGCTTTCTTCTGCGCCGCCACCAGCTCGCCGACGCCCTTGGTTGCCAGCTTGAGGAGCTGATCCATCTCCTCGCGGGCAAAGGGCTCCTGCTCGGCCGTGCCCTGGATCTCGATGAACCGCCCGTCGTCGGCCAGCACGCAGTTCATGTCGGTGTGGGCGGCGAAGTCCTCCAAATAGTTGAGGTCCAGGCGGGGCTGCCCCTGCACGATGCCCACGCTCACGGCCGCCACGAAGTGCTTGATCGGCAGGGTCCGCATCAGGTTGCGCTCGACGGCCTTCTGAAAGGCCAGGTGCAGGGCCACAAAGCCCCCGGTGATGGCGGCCGTCCGGGTGCCGCCGTCCGCCTGCAGCACGTCGCAGTCGACGATCACCGTGCGCTCGCCCATGGCCGACATGTCCACCGCCGCCCGCAGGGCGCGGCCCACCAGCCGCTGGATCTCCTGCGTCCGACCATCCACCCGGCCCTGGCGCGCCTCGCGGGCGGTGCGCTGCTGGGTGGCGCGGGGCAGCATGGAGTACTCACCCGTGACCCACCCCAGCCCCGTCCCCTTGCGGTGCGGCGGGGGTTTGTCGTCCCAGCTGGCGGTGCAGAGGACCCTGGTGTCGCCCATCGCGATCAGGGCCGATCCTTCCGCGTACAGGTTGATGCCCGTCTCGATCGAGACCGGACGCAGCTGATCCGGGGCGCGGCCGTCGGGGCGTGTCTGGGCCAACGCCCCCTATCTTCGCAGGATGCGGATGACGAGGATGCTGATCTCGAACAGGATGATCAGCGGGACCGTGAGTAGCACGGGGGTAATGGGGTCCGCCGTGGGCGTCACGATGTTGGCCCCCACGAAGATCCCGATCCAGATTTGGATCCGGCGGCGGGCGAGCCCCTGGGGGGTGACGATGCCGACCAGGCCCAGCATGGTGACCGCCAGGGGCAGCTCGAACGTGACCCCAAAGATGGCGATCATGATCAGGACGAAATTGATGTACTTGTCCGCGGTCGGCAGGTAGACGAGGTCCTGGCCGGCCACGCCATTGAGGAATCTCAGGGCAACCGGCAGGGCGAAGAAGGCGAAGCCGATGCCCATGGCGAACAGAATGGTTGCCGAGCCCACGAACCCGATCGCGAAGCGGCGCTCGTTCCGGCGCAGCCCGGGCGCGATAAAGCTCCAGACCTGCCAGAAGATGATCGGGCTGGAAATGATCAGCCCCGTGACGGCGCCGATCTTGAAGAGGATCAGGATCTTGTCCAGCGGGCCGAGGACGACGGGCTTGACGTTTCCGATCGCCTGGTGCAGGGGACCGAGCAGCAGGTGGAGGACCTGCGACGAGAGGAACCACCCGATCACCGCCGCTACGCCAAACGCGGCTAGCGAGATGATGAGGACGCGCCTGAGCTCCTCGAGGTGCTCGATGATCGTCATGCGCCGATCCTCGTCCGTCACGACGAGACTAGGCTTCGCCATCCGTCCCCTCTCCTTGAGGGATTGGGCTCAGGCCTTGGTTTCGCTGGTCGGCTTCGTGTCGGGTGCCGGCCGGTTGGTCTGGTCGGTCTCGGTCGGGGTGGTGCTGCGCTTGATCTCGTCTTGCAGGTCCGTCGATGCCTTGCGGAACTCGCGCATCGCCTTGCCGATGGCGCCGCCGACTTCCGGAAGCTTGCCGGGACCGTAGACGATCAAGACGATCACGAGCAGGATCACGAGGATGTACCAATGCGTGAATAGGCCCATTCAGTTCGCTCCTTGCGGCCTCATTATACGCTCGCACTTTCGGCCCCTCCTTAGAGGCGGCTAAAGCTCCCGGCTAGCGCGACCGCCAGCTCGTCGATGACGCCGGGTGTGTGCGCGGTGGAGACAAAGAGGGCCTCGAACTGTGACGGCGGCAGTGACACGCCTTGCTCGAGCATCCGGTGGAACCACCGCCCGAAGCGGGCTGTGTCCGAGGCCTTCGCCGAGTCGTAGTCGGTCACCGGGCTGCCGGTAAAGAAGGGGGTGAGCAGTGAACCCACGCGGTTCACGGTCAGCGGCATGCCGGCCTCCGCGGCCGCCCCGCTGATCAGGTCTGCCACCCGCTGCCCGGTTGTCTCCAGGCCCTGGTAAACCCCATCGTCGAGCTGGTCGAGAGTCGCCTGGCCGGCGGCCACGGTCAGCGGGTTGCCGGACAGGGTACCGGCCTGGTACACAGGACCGGCGGGGGCGACCAGCTCCATCAGATCGCGGCGGCCCCCGTAGGCGCCGACCGGCAGGCCGCCGCCGATGACCTTCCCCAAACAGGTAAGGTCCGGGGTGACGGAGTACCGAGCCTGCGCCCCGCCGCGGGCCACCCGGAAGCCGGTGATCACTTCGTCAAAGATCAGCAGCGTCCCGTCGCGCCGGGCCAGCTCGCGGAGCCCGGCCAGGAACCCGGCCCCGGGGGGCACCACGCCCATGTTGCCCGCCACTGGCTCCACAATCACGGCGGCAATCGCCTGCGGCCAGCGCTCGGAGGCCGCCTGGACCTCGGGTAAAGCGTTGTACCGAACCACGATGGTGTCCCCGGCGGCGCCGGGGGTGATGCCCGGCGTGCCCGGGATGCCCAGGGTCGCTACGCCCGAGCCGGCCTCCACCAGCAGCGGATCGGCGTGGCCGTGATAGCCGCCAGCGAACTTCAGGATCTTGGACCGGCCGGTGGCGGCCCGGGCCAGCCGGACCGCGGACATCGTCGCCTCGGTCCCGGAGCTCACCAGCCGCAGCATCTCGACCGACGGCATCCGCTCTCGGATGGTGGCGGCCAGCCGGACCTCACCCTCGGTCGGGGCGCCGAAGGTCCAGCCACGCGCCAGCTGGTCGCGCAGGGCAGCCAGAACCGCCGGGTGGCGGTGACCCAGGATGAGGGGTCCCCAGGAGCCGACCAGGTCGAGGTAGCGACGGCCATCAGCGTCCCAGACCCACGGCCCGTCTCCGCGGACCATGAAGGGCGGCGTCCCGCCGACGGCGCGGAAGGCTCGGACCGGGCTGTTCACGCCGCCGGGGATCAGCGCCAGGGCCTGGTCGAGCAGCTCCTCCGAGCGGGTCGTCGTTCTACGTCTGCTCATGCACGGTGACAGACTGCATCACGTCACCGACCTTGATGGCCTTGACCACGTCGATCCCGGACTCCACGTGGCCGAAGAGGTTGTACTTGCGGTCCAGCCCCGAGGCGTCGGCGTTGGTGATGAAGAACTGGCTGCCATTGGTGTTGGCCCCGGAATTCGCCATGGCCACCGCCCCTTCGACGTAGGGCTCTTTGACCGGCTCATCCGTGAACTTGTATCCGGGCCCGCCCGTGCCGTCGCCGCGCGGACATCCGCCCTGGATGACAAAGCCAGGCACCACCCGGTGGAAGGTCAGGTTGTCGTAGTAGAGATTGCGCGCCAGGAAGACGAAATTGTTGACAGTCTTCGGGGCCAGGGCGGGATCCAGGCAGAGGGTGATGGTCCCCTTGCCGGTCTTGATCACAGCCTGATATCGCTTCTTGGGATCGATCTGCATCGAAGGAGGCTCGCTGAATTTTCGCTGGCCTGCGGCCCCCGAGTGTTCGAGCGCCGGTCCGAACGTCAGTCCCGCGCAGCCGCTCATGCAGATTGCTCCTGCACCGTCACCTTGGTCATGACGTCCCCCTTGACGATCTTGAGCGCCACATCCATGCCGGTCTGCACGAACCCGAACAGGTTGTAATGACCGTTGGTCGCCAGCTGCGGATCGTCGGCCGTGCAGATGAAGAACTGGCTCCCGTTGGTGTTGGGGCCCGAGTTGGCCATGGCCACGCAGCCTTTGACGTACTGGCTGCGAACCGGCTCGTCCGCAAACTGGTACCCCGGGCCACCGGTACCGTCACCCTTGGGATCGCCGCCCTGGATGACGAAGCCCGCCTCCACCCGATGAAAGGTGAGGCCGTCGTAGAACTGGTTGCGAGCCAGGAACACGAAGTTGTTCACGGTCACGGGGGCCAGCGCCGGGTCCAGACACAGGATCATCGAGCCCCGCGGCGTGACGATGGTGGCCAGGTACTTGTGGGCCACGTTGATGATGGACGGCGGCGGAGCGGCGTAAGTGTGCAGGCCGGCATCGCCCGGCAGCGGCACAAGGGCGGTCCCGAATTTCAGCGCGCCGCAGGTCGGTCCGGGAGGAATCTGCGCCACGCTCGCCGTGGGAGTGGCGGTCGCACTCGGGCTCGGGGTGGGCGCCGAGCCGGGCGTACTCCCCACCGTTCGCGTCAAGTAGATGCCGGCGACCACCACCGCCACGCCCAGCAGGCCCAGCGTCGCGGCCACCTGCCAGGGTGAGACCTTTTCTTCCTGGCTCAACCCAGCTCCTCCCAGCACGGAATATCCGCGGCGGCTTCGCGGGCGTGGTAGGTGAGGACCATGTCCGCCCCGGCCCGCCGGATCCCGAGTAAGACTTCACGAATCACGCGCCGTTCGTCGATCCAGCCGTGGGCCGCCGCCGCCTTCACCATGGCGTACTCCGCGCTCACGTTGTAGGCGGCGAGGGGCACGTCCACCGAGTCGCGCACCCGGCGGATGACGTCCAGATAGGCGAGGGCCGGCTTGACCATGACGATGTCCGCCCCCTCGGCGATGTCCAGCCGCACCTCGCGGACCGCCTCGCGCGCGTTGGCCGGATCCATCTGATAGCCGCGCCGGTCACCCTGTCGGGGCGCGGAGCCCGCCGCCACGCGGAAGGGGCCATAGAAGGCCGACGCGTACTTGGCAGCGTAGGCCAGGATGGCCCGGTCCTCGAAGCCCGCGGCGTCGAGGGACGTCCGGACGGCGGCCACCTGGCCGTCCATCATGCCGGACGGGGCAACCACGTCGGCCCCGGCCGCGGCCTGGGCGGTGGCGATCCGCTGGTAGATCGCCAGGGTGCGGTCGTTGTCCACCCGGTCGCCGTCGAGCACGCCGCAGTGGCCATGGTCCGTGTACTCACACAGGCAGAGGTCGGCGATCAGCACCGGCTCGCCGCCGAAGGCGTCGCGCAACCGGCGCAGCGCCTGCTGGATGATGCCGGCGTCGTCCCAGGCCTGACTGCCGTCCGGGTCCTTGGCCGCCGGGATGCCGAACAGGACGAAGCTCTGCACCCCGAGGCGCAGCGCCGACTCCACTTCGCGTGCCAGTGAGTCGAGCGAGTGCTGGACCTGCCCCGGCATGGCCTCGATGGGGACGGGCTCGGCGATGGCCTCGCGCACGAACAGGGGATAGATCAGGTCAGCCGGAGACAGCGCGGTTTCGCGCGCCAGCCGGCGGAGCGCAGGCCGGGCACGCAGACGTCGGGGGCGTTCGGTAGGAAAGCTCATGGTGCGGTGCTTGCCAGGCGATCGCGGATCAGCGCGTCCACCAGGCCTTGCGTCGTGTACTCCTCGGCGATGATAGCAACCGGCAGTCCCGCGTCGCGGGCGGTGGCCGCCGTGATCGGCCCGATGCAGGCCACTCGAGCCTGGGGCGGCAGGTCGTGTCCTACCGCCTGGACGAAGTGGCGGACCGTCGAGGAGCTGGTGAAGGTGACCACGTCAACGTCGCCCAGCACCCGGTTCAGGGCGGTCGCGAGGCCCGGCGGGGCGACCACGCGATACAGCTCGAGCACGTCGACCGTACTGCCCCGCTGACGCAGCCGATCGGGGAGCGCGTCGCGGGCCCCGACGGCGCGCGGCACCAGCACCCGGGCCGGGGCGGGCAGGGCGTCAGCCAGCGATTCCGCGACGAACTGTT